>CAZTPM010000045.1:0-4562 GCA_964615065.1 Candidatus Woesearchaeota archaeon | reverse complement strand
AATCTTCTAAAAAAAATCAAACACCTATTAATGAAACTGAATCAAAAGAATTTTTTATTTATGAAAATTTTCATAGTGGGGTTAAAATTCAGATTGGCTCTGCGACCTTAAACGCAGAAAGATTATCTAATTTGGCATATCAATTTTTAGTTTTAACAATAGACCCCATAGCAGACCCCGAAGAATCAATAGATTATATAAAATGAAAAGATCGGACTTAAAGAAAGATTTAAGTAGATTATATGTATAATAAAATAAATAATGAAACTAAGAAAACATATCTTTTTATAATTCTATTTATAATATCTTTTATGGAATGGGCAGTATCATTAACTGATGAGGAATTTAAGAAATGCAGATTATTTGCAGAGAAATCTGCAAAAACCCAAAGAGAAAAGAGGTCTGGGGGAAAAAAGATAAGAATTTTAAACCAAATTTCTGAAGATACTTTAAGAGGAAAAGTTGCAGATAAGGTTGCACCATCAAAAGCAACACCATGAGGGTCATAAGAAGCTGGAAGTGTATAATTAGTCATTGTTCCAGTATCAATATCAATTTTTGTTATTACATTACTATTTCTTGAAGCAAACCACATAGATCTTTGAGAAGGATTATAGGCAGAGCCGTAAGGGAATAGCCCCAACCCTTTATAATAATTTAAAGTTCCATTATTTGTCCAATATCTCACAGCTGTTGCATTATCTTGTGATTCAAACCAAACACTGCCTTCACCATCATAAAATGGAAAAATTGGCTGTAATCCTTCAGAACTGACTGAAACATTTGTAATTACACCAGTATTCACATTTATATAAGAAAACTTAGTGTTTCCTGCATAACCACCACCTAGAAACATATGCGTTCCATTAAAAGTCATTCCATTAACATTATCAGTAGTTCCAGGATAATTCCAACTTGTTCCATTAAGAAGAACTTTGGTTACAATTCCTGAATCTACTCCCTCAGAATTAGCCCAAACATAAGTTCCATCCCAACCTAATGCTCTGCATCCAACATCAGGAAGACTTAAAACAGTTGAAACTGAACCTGATTTTGTCATTTTATAAAGGGTATCTGCTTCACTTGTCCCACCACAAAACCAAATCATATCATCCCCAGGATTCCAAAGAGTAGTTGAAATTTTTGCAGGCATACTTGTTGTATATTGAATTGATGTTCCATTAGGATAAACTTTCTCAATTCCTCCACCAGACCATGAAGGAATCCACATCATAGAATCATTATCCATTACAATCCAATGAGGATAATTAAATGTTCCAGTTAAAGCATAAGCAAATGAAGTTCCATTAGGCAAAACTTTTGTAATATAACCTTGACCACCACCATTATAATCTGCTATCCACATATTTCCATTTAAAGGATTAGTTGAATTTAGAATTTCACTTCCTGTTGAGTTCCAAATATGGATGGTGGAACTCTCCAATCCAATATTATCAGTTTCATTTGCAATATAATTAATACTTAAATTATCTCCCAATGAAGAATCAAGTGGACGATAAAGAGTTGTTTCAGGGTCTTGATTATCTGGAATATATAATTCATAAATAGGTGTTTGATAAAGAGTTCCAATATTATTTGTTAAATAATATCTGTAACCAATAGTAATTGCTTGTGTATCATTTAAGATTTTTGTAACATTTGCCCATTGAGGAGTTGATGTAAAATTAACTGCTGATTCATTTACCCAAGTTCCAGTATTATTTGTTGAGAAAATATATTGCCCATTTGTTTCTAATACAACACTATCATTTACAAGTATTGAAAACTTTGTTGATTCCCCAGAATCCGAATTATTTGTTTGTGCATTTGAATATGTTAAAATATCTTCAGCACTACCATAACTTAAACCAGCGCCACCATTCCACAAATCAAGTGCTTCACCCATTGTCAAAGATCTATTCCAAACACCAACTTCATCCATTATTCCATCCCCATTAGAACTTTCATCATGATAAGAATTTAAATTCAAGGTTTCGCCTTCAGCATCACCAGTAGCATCAATAGTTCCTGTTGAAACATTTTGAATACTTACCCCATCTAAATAAATATGATTAACACTTCCATCATAAGACATAATAATATTATGGTATGAAATATTATCAGTAAAGCCATATTCCCAATAATCTGTTCCATCTCCATACATGGCAAAACGAATATTATTACTTGCATGAAATGTAATCTGTGTTCTCCCTGTATATTTTCCAGTATGTGTCATAAGATAATAATTTAATGCTATCACATCTGCTTTAAACCAAAGACTATAAGATCTTGGATCTGTGTAGTCTGATAAAAAATCCATGGGGCAATCAACATAATCTCCATCACCATGAACAAAGTCATACCCATAATCTATAATTCCTGTTGCTTGGTAATTAGCACTAACAGAACAATTATTACTTCCAACCTGGTCTATTGCATTTCCTGAACTTTCTTCTAAATTATAATAACTAATTAAATCAACATTTAAACTTTCTGTCCAAGTAGCCCATTCATTAATCTTCACTCCATAGAACTTAGGTATCCATTCAATATAATCTCCCTTTTGAACATCTGTGAAAACTCCAATAGTTAAAACTTCATTCTTTTTTAAATTTGCAGGAGTAAATTTTTTCCAAACTTCTTTTTGTTTTATATAAGTTCCATTAATTTTACATTGAGATTCAGGGCTTCCATCATTTTCAGAACAATCATAACTATTCCTAATTTCATCTTCATAACTTAAAACTTTAAAATCATAATCCCTATTAATCTGCAAATTCCCTAAAGTTTTATCAAAGAATTCCATTTTATCTAAACCCCCATTATTATCTTTATAATATACTATTTCAAACTCAGCGACTTTTTGATAACCACGAGGAACAATAACATTTAAAGGCGATATTAATTTTATCTTGGCTACTATATTTGTTGGAATAAAAGCAATACTATTCCTAATCGTAACATCTTGTGTTGTAGAATTATATTGTTTTATGTTATCAAAAGTAAATGCACTAACACTTCCAAGTAATAGAATCATACATAATATAAAACTAATTATTATTTTAAATGTTTTTCCTCCATCATGTCCTTTAAGATTCTTTACATTCTCCAACAGAATTGCCGAAGGTTTTTTTTCTTTTAAAATATCTGCAATTCTAAAAAATAAATTTCCTCCAACTTTCTTATCTTTGAATCCTTTTTTATATCCTGCAATGCTAAATGCTTGACATGGAAATCCTGCAAGTAGAACATCAAATCTTGGAAGAGAAGATATCTTTAAAAGATTTATGTCCTCTGTATTAAGTTTAGTTGTTTTAAAATTTAAATCATAAGTTTTTTTACAATTTTTATCTATATCATTTGCAAAAATAGTTTTAAACCCCGCCTTCTCAAAACCTAATCTTATCCCACCAACTCCTGCAAATAAATCAATTGTTTTAAAGTGCCTCTTATTCATTATTTTTTAAGGTAAAACATATTTATAAAGTGTAACACTTTTTTGCATTGGGAAAATCTCTTAAAATTGTTTTTTGAATTGTTTCTCCAACAAAAAAACCAAGTAATTAATTTCATTATCTTTTTATAGTTCATTTATTCTAAATATTTATGAATTATAAAGATAATAGGGGGTATAAAAGAAGATCAAAAGAGCCTTCAAATTTAGTTCATAGACATAGAGCATACCACCATATTTATTTGAAAAATAGAAAAAAATATCCCCTTCCTTTTGGGGCTTATGAAGTGCACCATATAGACGGAGATAAAAATAACAATCGAATGGATAATTTGGCAGTTTTAACTCCTGAAGAGCACGATAAAGTACATGATGTTTTGAAAAAAAAAGAGGAGGATTATATCCAAAAGCTCACAGAAAAGGATAAAAAAAATAAGGGGAGATTAAATTGGAGGGCAAAAAAATACTCAGCGAATTCTGAAGATTTTGCCATAATTCGTTTGGTATTAGGACATAAAGTAACTGATGTGCTTCTTTTAACAATCAAATTGAGTTTTGTTATTTCCCTTGTAGTTTTTATTATCCAATGCTTACTCTATGAAAGAAGATTTTTACCAACATTTAAGATAATACTTTTAATACCAATCTCAATACTTGCATTATCAGTAGGATTAATTTTATTATCATTTATAATTGGGTTGTTCTATAATCTTATTGGAAATTTTGTTAATGTCCTAAAGAATCTATTTAGAAGGTGAATATCCCTTTTTTTAAAAAGTTATGACGAAAGAACAGGTTTTAAAGAAAATAAGAAAAAAACCTTAAACCTTTATACATGATTAAAACTAAATTTAGTGGAGAGATTAAGAGCAAAAAATAGACAACACAATTTAATGAATTATTGATTAAGGTCCTTTGTCATAATCTTTGTTGTGTAATTCAAGAGATTTGTGAATTGGATATAAAGGCAGAATTTAAAATGGAGGAAACAATTAAGGTATAATGATAAATGAAATTTCCTTATAATAAAAAACCTTGCAGTCTTACAAAATAAAACAACATTATCACAAAATCATTTTTTTGTCTCTTGTGAAAAGCATTTATTTTA
>CAZTPM010000044.1:0-4653 GCA_964615065.1 Candidatus Woesearchaeota archaeon | reverse complement strand
ATGGAAATTTATCCTTCAAAATTAAAAGAGAATTTTGTTCCTGATTTTAATGGAGTGGTTGAAATTGTGGATTCGAGAATTGAGGAAAAAGAAACACAGCCCCCGAAGAGATATTCACCTGCTTCGATTATTTCGCAACTTGAGAAAAAAAATCTTGGGACAAAGGCAACGCGTTCAAGCATTTTGGAAACACTTTATGATAGGGGTTATGTTAAGGACTTGAGAATTAAAGCAACACCATTGGGGATTTCTTTAATTGAAACTTTGGAAAAATATTCACCTATTATTATTGATGAAAAGTTGACTAAGAATTTTGAAAAGCAAATGGATTTAATTCAGACAGCGAAAAAAGATTTTGTTGAGAAAGAAGAGAAAATAATTGCAAAAGCCAAGAAGACAATTACTCGAATTTCTGAGCAGTTTGAAAAAAATGAAATTGAGATTGGGAAAGAACTTTTGCAAGCGAATTTGATTTTAAGAGAAGAGCAGAAAAAAGAAAATAGTTTGAATGTTTGTCCTGTTTGTAACAAAGGAAATCTTGGGATTACATATTCTAAAAAGACACGGAGATCTTTTGTTGCTTGTGATGCTTACCCAGATTGTAAAACTACTTTTAATCTTCCTCCAAATGGATTGATTAAGAAAACAGAAAAGATTTGTGAAGAATGTGGGTTTCCTATTTTGATGCGTTTAGCAAAAGGAAAACGTCCTTGGGAATTTTGTTTTAATCCAAAATGTGCAAAGAACAAAGAACGGCTTGAAGAATATAGGAAGAGGAAGGAGGGGTGTAGCGAGGAGCGGAACGAAGTGAGCACAGTAGAGTTCCCAAGGGTGCGCAAAATTGTATAATGAAAGTGGCACGGCTTTTAGAAAAATAATTAAATAAAATAACCATTCTATTAACTATTATGGCAAAAACATTATCGCTTGACAAGAAGAAATCATTGGTTTTAAAACCAAAATCACTTTATAATTTTGACGCTAATTTTCATAAACCTTCTCATTTTCCGTTATCAGACAATTTTTGGGAGGAGGGAAAATATTGGATAACAATGATTTGGGAAGGGCAGGAATTAGGACTAAAATTTGAGAATAAAGGAACTATAGAAAAACCAAAAATAAAAATGAAGATTTATTCTCAAAGAGAATTAACAAAGGAATCTATAGAAAAACTAATTCCCGAACTTAGGTGGAGATTCAATTTCGACCAAGATATTTCGGAATTTTGCGAGAGATATAAAAAAGATAAGATTCTTGCTCCAATTTTGAAAAAATGGCGAGGAATGAAGCCAATCGCTGCCAATTCTCTTTATGAAAAATTAATAATTTATATTGTTCTCCAAAATGCTACTGTTCGTCGTTCTGTTCAAATGTTAGAAAACTTATTTGAGAAATTTGGTAAAAAAGTTAAGTTTGATAACAGAACAATGTCAGTATTTTGGGGACCAAAGAGAATGGCAGAATCTTCTGAGCAAGAATTAAGGGATTTGAAATTAGGATATAGAGCAAAATTCTTTATAAAAATAACAGAGCAATTTGTTAAGGGAGAAATTGATGAATTTAAATTAAGGAAAATGAGTAAGGAAGAAATTAAAATAGAAGTGTTGAAATTATATGGAATTGGGCCAGCATCAGTTGAATATTTACTTTTTGAAGATTTTTACTTTTGTGATGCTTTGGCAACAATTCCACTTTGGGAACAAAAAATAATGTCAAAATTATTATTTAATAAAGATTTAGTTTTAACTGAAAAGATATTAAGATTTTTCAAGAAGTTTAAGGGGTGGGAAAAATTAGCATTTCATTATATCTGGGAAGATATTTTCTGGAAAAGAAAGCACAAACATATTGAATGGTTAGAGAAAGAAATAAGATTGTAATTATCTTTCCCATTCTTTAATATCTGGTGTAAAATCAAGCTGATAATCAGGAATACCAAGCGACAAACCAAATTTAACAATTTCTTTATATTGTTCAGGTTTGGAGCGATCAACTTTGGAAACTTTATTGTGGAAGATTATATAATGATATGAATCATTTTTGAAATCAGTATACCAATCACCATGAGAAGAATCTAATGATTTACTCAATTCTTCCGCAATTTCATCAGCTTGATTTTCAAAAATTTCAACAGTATGCAGAGTCCATTGTTTCAAATAGGGAGTATTGTGTTCAGGAGTAACTTCTTCAACTTTAGTCTTGAGAATTTTTACTTTCTTTAAAACATCTTTTTTCTCAAGACTTTCTTCAATTATTACTCCAGTAAAAGTTTTTGCCATAATTATGAGTTATTACTTGAAGTTTATAAAACTTGTTTTAGCCGTGCCACCTAAAAAGCGTGCCCGAGGGAATTATAGATAACAAGCTGGAAAGAGAACTTTGTTAGACAATATCACTTAAATTAGTGTGAAAAGCGAACTTTTAGAAAAATTAAATCCAACCTTTTCTAAAAACACCTTCAAAACAATTATAAATCATTGCTCTTTTAAGTTACAATAAAAAGAGAAAGATGAAACACAGAAATTTTAAAGCAAGGAAAATCGTTGAAGCACTTAAAGAATATGGTTGTGAAATAAAAAGAAGCACTCCTCATGGAGTTATTGTGGAGAATCCAAAAAACAAGAAATCCACAAATGTCCCAACTCACAGGGATATTTTAGCTGTTTGGATTTATAACAACATTTTAAGGCAGTTAGATATTGATAAAAAAGAATTTGAGAAATATTTAGATTAAAGAAAAATTCTTGAAACCATTATGGGAGCACGAGCTTCTTTTTTAGAAAAAAGGTTTCTTTTTTCAGGATAAGTTTCTAAAAAAAGATGTAAAGATTTTTTAAAATTATCTACAGCGTTTTCTAAAGTGTCCCCAAAATCAGCAACTCCTGTTTCTTCATTATTAACTATAAAAACAATTTTATCATCCATTTCCTCTTCCCTAATAGCAATATTCACTTCTAATTTATCTTCCATGTTATTTATATTCTTTCATTATTTATAAACTATTTGTTTCTAAATCCAACCTTTTCTAAAAACACCTTTGTTTTTTATTATAAATGAAAATTCTTTTTCAGGGAGACTTCGGTGTTTTAGTAAAACTGCTTTTCGTTTTCCGTTGTTATTTTTTAATTCAATTATGCATTTGCTCCAATATTTCATTAAATCTCCTCCAACAATATTAACTTGCCTTTCGATTCCGTTTTTCCAATCTTCTTCAGATAAAAAACCAGAATAAACTTGGTTTGTGATTATGACGGGAATTTTTTGCTTTCGTGAAATTTCAGCAAGAATCCGCATTTGTTTTGCGACTTCTCGATTTACACCCTGAATGTTTAGTGCCTCTTTTGTTTTAATTGCATCACCAAGTTCTAATCTGTAAAGCATGGCCATTCCGTCAACAATTAACAAACTTATGTGTTCTTTTTTTACTTTGTCAAGAATTTTTTGAAAAACTTTTTTTTGGTCTTCAAAACTTGTTGGTTCTATTAATATAATATTTTTTAAAATGTCTTTGTAATTTTCACCAATAATTTGTTTGATTCTTTCAAGGGAAAACCCTCCTTCTGTGTCCATGAACAAAACCTTATTGCCTTTTTTTGCTTGGCTGCATGCAGCTAAAATTGCAAAGTTTGTTTTTCCGCATCCAGGTGGACCTGCTAACATTGTTATAATGTCGTTTTCATAACCCCCAAAAAGCCATTTGTTTAAGTCGTAACTTCCTGCAGAAATTTTGTTTGTTACCATTTTAAATATTTATCTTTAATTAAAGAATCAATTATTTTTTTTGTAATATCTGAAAGATTATAATCTTGGAAATTTTTTATATATTTTGCATCATTTATTTCAGCAGAAGGTTTTATGGTCCCAATAAGTTCTCCAAAATAAACTTTTGCTTCAAGCTCATCTCCTTTGTAAGGAGTTATCCCAGAAATTGATTTATAAAATTTATTTATTTTAATTTTTATTAATGGAAGTTCTTCTGAAAATTCTCTATTTAATACTTGTTCATCTAATTCTTCTTTAAAATCTGATTTTCCTCCAGGTAGAATCCATGTTTGTTTCTTTTTTACTAATAAAATTCCTTTTTTGGTTATAACCACTAAATTTATTGCTTTTCTCATTTTAATTTAAAGTCTTTTTAATTAATAAGCATTATTGTGGTGAAAAATATATTCATTTTGTTCATAAGGTATTTGCCTACTTTGTTTGCACAATTAAAAAAGTCATCATTAATCCTGCTTTGTTGGATAGCTTACATAAATAACATGAGATTGTATTAATAATTTAAAAATAACACAAGTGAAACAAGTGACAAATAAGAGGGTTAATTGTTTACTTCAAATTTTTAAAATCGTTCTCAACCTTGTCAAGTTGTTTTGTTATTTGGGCAATGGCATCTGCGATCGCTTTTCTTGGTGTTTTGCCTTTTGTTTTTACTAAGAGAATCGGGTTTTCTGTTGGATGTTTTTGTTTCCAAGCAGCTACATCAACATTTGAATCTTGGTTTAAATAAACTTTTAGAATTTCTGCAAGAGTAACATTTTCAATTTGAACTTCGAGTTCATCTTTTGAATCATTGATTATTTTAAGTTCCATATTTAGAATTCGTGGTTTTGGTTTATAAAGATTTGGTTATTTCCTAAAAAGTAGGTCTTG
>CAZTPM010000043.1:0-4730 GCA_964615065.1 Candidatus Woesearchaeota archaeon | reverse complement strand
CAGATTGACATTCAGGACATAAATCTTTTTGTGGAGTTTCAATAATTAATTCAATTTCTTTTTCTAATTCTGGCTTAACCTCATATCTTGCTTTTAATTTTTCAAATAATAAAATTGCCTTGATATGCTTACAATACAAACCTTTTCCCTTACATCTTCTTTGAAAATCTTGACATTCACAAGAGTAACTATCAATATGCGTAACTTTGTATTTCTTACTTGAATTTTGAGAAGGCACGAGATAAGTAAACTCGTCTATTGTTTCAGGGTTTCCTTTTTCTAATATTGCCTTTGCTCGTTTTTCTCTCCAAGAGGAGAAATTTTTTATGTATTCTGTTGTTTGTTCCATATTAGTTATTACCTAATATAATTAGTATATGGTTATATATAAACCTTTCGGTTTTACAGAATATAGGTAACTTACAAATATTTATAAAGGTAAGTTACTTCTATGTATAAAGGTAAGTTACTATAAAATGGCGAAGAAACCTAATCAAGTGTCTTTTACTATTGGAGAAGAAAATATAAAATTATTGGATAAAGCATATGGAAAATACGATTGTCCGTCAAGGTCAGAACTCTTAAAGAAAATAATAGAAAATTGGCTGTTTCAAAATAAACCTTTTATAATTATGAAAAATGGAAAATGAATTAAGATTAATGATTGGTTGGTTTGAGAAAAAAGTAGATGAAGCAGAAAAAAATTATAGAGAGAAGCATAAAGAAAATTTAGATATTCAAAAAATGAACAGGCATGTTAATAGAAAATTGAAAATTCAGCGAGAAACACTAATAAAAGTTAATATGTTGCCTTCTGCCTTGATTTTAGAAAACACCAAAAGATTTAAATACTAATTATGTTTACTATTTACTAATATGGTTAGTCCAATTCCAAAATGGGTGTGGAAGCGTTATGCTAAACTTTGGCAAAAGTTTAAGGATAAAACTTTTACATTTGAACAGGCACAGAAAGAATTAAAACATTTAGACAGAAATTTAATCAGCGTTCTGTTTAATGAGTTAAGAACTGCGGGATGGATTGCAGTTAATCTCGGAGAAGGCGACAGCAGAAAAAGAGTTTATAATTTACTAAATCCTTTGGAAATTGTAGAGAGTGTAAAAAATGATACTAAAAAAAATTAAGACAGAACATACAGACGAGAAAACAGGTTTAGTTGTAAAGAGAATTACAACATCTGAATGGGAAACATTTAATCGGAAAGTTGCTATTAATAACTCTTTATTTAGTTGTGAACAGAAAAGATTAATTTACAATAAACCATTATTAGACATTCCTTTTCAAATACATCATATTCCATTTAAGAAAAAAATACAGACATGGGATTTTGAAGGATTAGAAGTAAGCAAAGCACATGCAATAAGACAAAAAAGATTATATTTTGCATTTCAGCAGAGGAGTGCAGAGCGGTGGGATAGATTAACATTTTCAGAAGCAGAAGGAGATTTTCAAGATTTAGCAACAAGAGGGTTGCCTTTTGTTCCTTATTCAATTCCAAAAGATAGTTCTCTTGAAACATGGAAAGAACGAAAGCAAGACGCATTATCAATATTAAATCAAAGTCAAATATTAGTTCCTGTTTTTTGTTCTAATCATCAGAGAGATTTATTTGAAGAAATCTTTAATTACGAATTTGAAAACTCAAAATTAATAGGAGTTCAATGTTATAATTTAAATGATAACAATAATTTTATTAATTTAGCGAAGATAAAATTAAGAAATATGAGATTACAGACAGGCGACGAAGCACCTTTGCTTTTTGGATTAAGTTATAGCAAAGTTCAAAAAAGTTTTTCCAATGTTTCAGGATGTTTTGCTTATTCTTGTTTTGGTTTTGATGTATTATCTCACAGACAAGTATTTTTAGAAAATATGCCGACTGAAATAGTGCAGAAAATTTTAAGCAAAAAAGTAGAGGAGATTATGAGATATGATAAAACATTAGGCGGGTTTAATCTTTCCGCAGAACAAGAATTTTATGATGGAAGAAACATAACACAAGCATTTTTAGAGAATGTAGCAGTAGCAGAGGGCTTAACCCCTTATCAAGCAATTCAGTGGGCTAATCTTAATGAACAACAGAATGATTTTAATATTTTAAATAGCCATGTTTTAGAAACTGCATACGAAGATAAAAAGGACTCTGCACTAAACTACATAGAGGCACAAAAAGAAAGATGGGCTGTTTTTTGGAAAACTAAAATGCCTCAATTAAGTTCGGTGTAAAATGGGTAAAAAATCTCTTAACAAAAATCTTCATAAAGCGAATGTAGAAAAGAATGATGATTTCTATACTCAATTATCAGATATTGAAAAAGAATTAGGGCATTATAGGGAACATTTTAAGGATAAGATTGTTTTTTGTAATTGTGATGACCCTGAGGAAAGTAATTTTTGGAAATACTTTTCTTTAAATTTTGAATATCTTGGACTAAAAAAATTAATCTCTACGCATTTTGGTAATGGGATACCTGCATATAAACTTGAAATTGTAAGAGATATAAACAACGACGGAAAAATAAATAATCTTGATACTATAAAAACAAAGTTAAAGCAAAATGGAGATTTCAGAAGTCCTGAATGTATAGAAGTTTTAAAAGAAGCAGATATTATCATAACCAACCCGCCTTTCTCTTTATTTAGAGAATTTGTAGCACAATTAATTGAATATAATAAAAAGTTTTTAATTATTGGAAACCAAAATGCTATTACCAATAAGGATATTTTTGAATTAATAAAGAAAGATAAGATTTGGTTAGGGATTGATAATGGGGGAACAAAATGGTTTAAAGTTCCAGATAATTATGATATTACTACTGAATCAAGAAAAAAAACAGAGGATGGAAATAAATTTTTTAGTTTAGGAACTATTGTTTGGATTACAAATTTAGATAATAAAAAAAGGCACGAAAATTTAATACTTTACAAAAATTATACCCCTGAAGAATATCCAAAATATAAGAATTATGATGCAATAAATGTAGATAAAGTTAGTGATATTCCTATGGATTATAAAGGAGTTATGGGAGTTCCATTAACTTTTTTAGGCAAATATAATCCCAAGCAATTTAAAATAATTGGGCAAACACATAGTGGTGATAAATCTCCTGAAGTTGAAGCATTAAGAAAAGACCCTGAACATAGGCATAGAGGAATTGTTGAGGGAGAGGATAAAGAAAAGTATGTTCGTATATTAATTAAAAATAAGAAGATTTAAATAATTCTTTTTGGGTTATTATTTTATGAAAATAGAACTTAAACAAATTCCAATTAGAGATGTAATTGAAGAATACAAAAATGATGATGAAGAGGGAGTTGTTGGATATAAAGGAAAGTTAAACATTCGTCCAAAATATCAGAGAGAGTTTGTTTACAAAGATAAACAAAGAAATTCTGTTATTGAAACTATTAGAAAAGATTTTCCTCTAAATGTTATGTATTGGGTAAAAAACAAAGACGGAACATTTGAAGTAATGGATGGACAACAAAGAACTATAAGTTTTTGTGAATATGTTGCTGGAAAATTTTCTTTAAATTTTCAATATTTCCATAATCTTGAAGAAAACGAAAAAGAGCAAATTCTAAATTATAAACTAATGATTTATTTCTGTGAGGGAGAGGATAAAGAAAAATTAGATTGGTTTAAGATTATTAATATTGCAGGGGAACAATTAACAGACCAAGAATTAAGAAATGCGATTTATACGGGAACTTGGCTAACTGACGCAAAAAGACATTTCAGTAAATCAGGGTGTCCTGCTTATAATTTAGCAAGTGATTATATGAAGGGAACACCAATAAGACAAGATTATTTAGAAACTGCGATTAGTTGGATTAGTAACGGAGAAATAAACGAATATATGGCTAAAAATCAAAATAAACCAAATGCAAATGAGTTATGGCTATATTTCCAAAGTGTGATAAGTTGGGTTAAAGCAGTTTTTCCTAATTATCGTAAAGAAATGAAAGGTATTGATTATGGAAGTTTATATAATGAGTTTAAAGATAAAGAATTTGATTCTAAGAAAATAGAAAAAGAAATAAAAGAATTAATGCAGGATGAAGATGTTACTAAAAAATCAGGAATTTATCCCTATGTTATTACAAGAAATGAGAAATATTTGAGTATTCGTTCTTTCACAGATAAAATGAAAAGAGAGGCATATGAAAGACAAGAGGGTATTTGTCCTAAATGCAAAGAACATTTTGAAACAGAAGAAATGGAAGCAGACCACATAACTCCTTGGCATGAGGGCGGAAAAACCACAGCAGAAAATTGCCAGATGTTATGTAAACATGATAATAGGATTAAATCAGGAAAATAAAATGCCAGAACCACCAATAAATACCACAGGAAGCGAAGTTCAAACCTTTATAGAGAATACTTTAAGTCAAATTAAGGGTGGTGTAGAAAAATCTGGTTTTGTTATAAAGGAAAGTGTTGATTTTGATTTAGAAGTTACAGAAAGAAAATCTGGCGAAGGAAGTGTTGGATTTAAGCAATTAATAAAAATCGGTGGGAAAAAAGAAGGGGAAAATGTCCAAAGAGTTAAATTTTCTGTTAAACCAGAAAAGGATATTCAAATTCATTCAATTTCCATAGATTAACTCCCGACATGCGACATTAAATTTATCTCCCGATTATGCGACACTCCCTTTATTTACCTTTTAAATATATATTTTATAAAATATATAATGCAGTATACATTTT
>CAZTPM010000042.1:0-4948 GCA_964615065.1 Candidatus Woesearchaeota archaeon | reverse complement strand
ATTGTTTCTAAAAGTGATTTTATTTTTTTGTCTAAATTATTTTTTTTAATAAAATAATCATAAGCTTGTGCTGTTATTACAAACCCTGCTGGAACAGGAACTTTTAAATTATAAATTTCAGAAAGATTTGCCCCTTTTCCTCCTGCGATTTTTCCCGAATCCTTGTTTAATTCTGAAAACCATTTTACAAAATCTGGAGTTTGTTCAACCTCTTTTTTTTCTGGCATATAACTTTGAATAAAAATAGATTAATAAAGTTTTTTGTTGGTGTAGTGCAATAAATATACTCCCTACTTTTTCAAATAAATTTGGTTCACTTTGTTCACAATTATTTGGATAACTTAAGAATTTATAACCTGCCTTCTTCGTGGAGATTAATTTATACAATAACAACCTCTTATGATGTTGAAATTATCTCAATTATTTTAGATTGGATGAATCACAAAGATTATGAGAAATTATTTAAATTTTAGATTTCTTTTAGTAATTAATTGTATGCGTAATTTTTTAAAAAATTTGCTTATTCTTCAATAGCATCAACAGGGCAAGATTCAATTATTTCTTTTATACAAGGAGAATCTTTTTGTTTTTTTACTTTTGATTTGCCTTGTGAATCTATTTCAAAAACTTCTGGGCAGATTGAAACGCACAAACCACAACCAATGCATTTTTTAGGATTTACTTTTACCATTTTATATTTTAAGAAGATAACTTTATAAATTTAATTATGTTTTATGATTTATGGGTTTTATAAGAGGGAGTTTGTTAGTAATTGTAAGTGTTCTGCTTTTTTTAGGATTTTTAGTTGCAAATTCTCTTTTAACAGCAACTTTAACTTTAGATTATGAAAATGTAAGACCTGAACTTGTGAATATTGCAAAAGATTTGATTGAGCAACAAGTTGGGAAAGAAGTGAATGAAGCTTTAGTAGGGTACCAGGATGAATTTGAAGAATATTGTCAAGCTAATGAAGAATATGTTTTTAATGAAGCAGGATATGATTTTTTTCTTTCATGTGATAATTTTGTTAATGCAAGTTTGGATGATTTTGTAGAACAAAGTGTTGGAAGTATTGTGGAAGATTTATATTACAAAGAATATGATTGTGAATTTTGGGATTGTTTAAAACAAGGGGATCCTCTTTTTTTGGTTTCTGAAAAAGCACATGATTACTGGAAGATAAAGTTTTTGCAAAGTCTTTTGGTTGTAGGGGTTTTATTAGTTTTAGTATTCTTTTTAGTTAGTAAAAAAGCAAACACATTGATTCTTTCTGGAAGTTTGTTAATTGGTTCTTCAATTCCTTTTTTTGGGTTGCAAAAATTATCAGGGTTTATTATGACAAAAGATATTTTACAATTTCTCGGAATAATTTTTTCAAAAGCAAACATTGTTTTTTGGATTAGTTTTATTGCAGGCCTTGTTTTGTTGGCAGCAGGAATTGGGCTTAGAATTTTTGGAATTGGCTTGAAAATATCAGAAAGGTTTTCTAAAAAAATAGAAGAAAAAAATCTATTGAAAAAAAAGAAAAAACCTAAAGAAGTTTCTATTGAAAAAGTTGAAAAACAGGCTAATGAGAAAAGGAAATTTATTGATAGGTTGAAGAAGAAGCTTGGGAAAAAGTGATTATTATTTTAATCTCAATTATAAAATTAAAATTAGAGCACATGATAAAAAGTTTAATCCTGTGACTATTTCTAATAATAAATCTGATATAATTAATAATGCATAAAGAAAAGTTATTAATGAACAAGAACTCTAAATTCTATATGAAAGGGTATTTGCACTTTTTCTTTTTTGCAATAAATCTTTAATTGTTAGTATACATCCTATTGTTGCTGCAATTCCTGTTCCTACATAAAGGAAAATAATTACTTCTCAATCCTTTCTAAAAAACTTTTCAAGAACTTTTTATGTTCTTCTGTGTTTTTTACTTCTTGTAATTGATAAATTTTAAGATTTGCTTTTTCTTTTTTCTCTGTTTTTACTTCTCTTCCTAATTTTGTGTTCATGGTTTCACTCAATAAAATTTCAGAATTTGATAAACTTGCAAGTTTTCTTGCCGTGGTCATTAATGTTCCCAAACTCATAAATTTCAATGTACTTTTTTCTAATTTTATAATCATTGTTCCATAATTAAGGGAAATCCCAAAGTCTATTTTTTGTTTTGCTAATTTGTTATATTCATCAAGAATTAATTTTATTTTTTCTGCAATCTTTATTGCAGTTTTTTCGTTTTTGAAAGTTCGTGTTTTTGCTGGAGCTAAAATAAAGAAAATATCGCTTTGGTTTTCATATGTTGCTGCTTTATATTCTTCAATTGTTTCAACAATTTTTTGCAATGTTTTTTCTGCATTTGATTTTTGAGATTGTATTTTATCTAAGTTTTTTATTTTTAATCCAATAACACTTACATCTTGTTTATTCCCTTTTATGGATAAAGAAAGTTCTGCTTTGTTTTTGCTTTTTACTAAGGATTTCTTTTTAAGTGGGATTAATTTTTCACCTTCTTCCTTTTTAATTTTATTTTTTTTAAAAGAAGGAATATATGCAAGGAATTTTTTGTTGTAGCCTTTTTTGAAAATTATAAAAGTTACAAAACCCAATATCGCAATTACAAATATCCAAGCAAAATAATATTTAATGTTGCCCATTTTTGTTCTTGATTCTTTTATATCAATGGCTTTTCCTGTTAATGCAATTTCTTCGCTGATTTTTGTTCCATCTTCGCTTATAATTTCTACATGGTATTCTCCATTAGGGGCTGTTAAAAAATATTTTTGTTCATTGTTTACATCTAAGCACACATCAATATTCAAAGACTCGTTTCCTATTTTTACTAAAACTGTTTTATTGCAGTATTCAACATTTCCTATGTTTTTTATAGTTACTGTTTTATTTATTAATTCTATAGAGATTTCTTTTTTTTCAAGTATTTTAAAAGTTGTTTTTGCTTCTAGTTCACCTGATATTCCATAAATTTTATATTCTGAAACAGGCTCATTATATTCAATAAAGAATTCAAAGAACTCGTCTGTTGCAATTGTTACTTGCTCTTTTAATTTGTCGTTTTCGTTTTTTATAGTTAATGTTGCTGTTGTGTTTAGGATTTTTTCTCCTGTTTGATCGTGAAGAATTGTTTTTATTTTTGCATTTGTTCCTGGTTCTACTTCTGGATTGTCAAGAAAAATCTCTAAACTTGTTGGAATTTGTTTAATATAAATATTTTTATTCAAAAAACCAGTGTTTGTTTTTTCACCAAAAGGGTCTTGTTCATATGCCTTTAAATTTATCAAATAATTTCCTGCTTTTGTGTTTTTCCCTAAATTTAAAGTAATTAAAAAATAGCCATTGTTTATTGTTTCAAGGCGGGTTTGGGTTTCAGAATTATTTTGTATTAAATTTAATTCTGCAAATCCATTTACTTGTTGCCCATTTTCTTTTGTTGCATATCCTTCAAAAATAATCTTTTGTTCTGGCTCGAAATCTGTTTCTTCAGATGAAAGTTCGATTGTTAAAAAATCTGAAATTGAAAATTCTTCTGTCAATTCATAATTCTCTCCGAGAATTGCTTTTATTTTACATTTTCCTTTTAGATTATTTAACAACTTTTTCATTAGTATGAGCGAGGGAGTCATTCGTTTTTCTTGTCCTGTTGTAAGGCTTACACCATCTGTGTAAAATTTGATTGCTGTTCCTCCACACAACAATTCCATCTCAAATTGGTCTTGAATATTGCTTGTTGTTTTTATTGTTACAGGAAGATCAATGGTATCCCCTAAATTATAAATTTCATTTGGTTGTTCATTAAAAATTATTGTTGTCTCTGCAGCTATTGGTGAAATACAAATTAATACAAACAAAATTGGTATAATTATTTTCCTCATTTTATATTAAAAATAGTGAATTAAGATTTATAAACTTTCTCGTGATTTTGTGAAAAATTTAAAAACTTGATTTTCTTGGACTATTTATGAAAATTTTAATTTTGCATGTAGATTATATTAAATTTAAGCCATTAAAAAAAGCTTTAAAGAGAATAGCAGAACTTTCTGAGCATGAAAAAAAACAAAAAGAAGTAAAAGAAGCACTGGTTGTTTTTACTGCTGTTGAGAAATCAGATGCTGATGTGAAAAGAGTTGTTGAGAATCTTGTTAAAAATATTAAAGAAATTGCAGAGCAAGTGAAAACTAAGAACATTGTTCTTTATCCTTATGCTCATCTTTCAAGTGATTTGGGCTCGCCAGATTTAGCTGTAAAAGTTTTAGACGAAGCTGAGAAAGAGTTGAAAAAAAGTTTCAAGGTTACTCGTACACCTTTTGGATATTACAAAGAATTTGAAATGAAAGTTAAAGGTCATCCCTTGAGTGAATTATCGCGAGAAATAAAGGTTGGGGGGAAGGAAGACAGTGAGAAATATAATCCTAAACAACTTTTGAGGGAAATTTCAAAATCAAAACTTGATAGTTCTAAATTAAAACCAAACGACCATAGGATTTTGGGTCAGCAGATGGATTTATTTAGTTTTAATGAAACAGCACCTGGAATGGTTTTTTGGCATAACAATGGGTTGATTATTTATAATGAGATGATTAAATTTTGGAGAGAGGTTCATAAAAAGGCAGGTTATCAAGAGATTTTAACTCCCCAAATTTTAGATAAGAGATTGTGGCAGATTTCTGGTCATTGGGAGAAATATAAAGAGAATATTTTTTTGACTGATTATAATAAGAGGGCTTTTGCGATAAAGCCAATGAATTGCCCTGGTGGAATGTTGATTTTTAAAAATTCTCCAAAAAGTTATAAGGATTTGCCTTTAA
The DNA here is from genome assembly GCA_964615065.1 of Candidatus Woesearchaeota archaeon. GTDB lineage: Archaea > Nanobdellota > Nanobdellia > Pacearchaeales > GW2011-AR1 > JAHILJ01. The sequence goes on along the minus strand of CAZTPM010000042.1, from coordinate 131 downwards.
AGGTCGCTGAGTTAGGAATTGTTCATAGGCAAGAACTGTCAGGGGTCTTAGGTGGTTTGTTTAGGGTTGTTCAATTTACTCAAGATGATGCACATATTTATTGTACTGAAAATCAAATTGAAAAAGAAATA
>CAZTPM010000041.1:0-5271 GCA_964615065.1 Candidatus Woesearchaeota archaeon | reverse complement strand
TTATGGATAAGATTAAAGAAGAAAGAGAAAGAGGAGTTACAATTGATCTTGCTTACAAAAAAATTATAACGCCAAAAAGACAAATCACAATCATTGACGCGCCAGGGCACAGGGACTTTGTTAAAAACATGATTACTGGTGCTTCGCAAGCAGATGCCGCTTTCTTGGTTATTGCAGCTCCGGCAGGAGTTCAACCACAAACAACAGAACACTTATGGTTATTAAGAACAATGGGTGTTAAAAACATTGCAGTTGCAGTTAATAAAATGGATGCTGTAGAATACAAAGAAGAAAAATTTAATTCAGTTAAAGAAGATATTTCTAAATTATTAAAACAAGTTGGAATCAAACTTGAGAACACACCATTTATTGCGTGCTCTGGATTAAAAGGAGATAATATTATAAAAAAATCTGAAAATATGGGCTGGTACAAAGGACCAACAATAATGGAACAATTTGACTTGTTCCCTGAACCAGAAATACCAACAAACCTTCCAATGAGAATGCCATGTCAAGATGTTTATGAAATTACAGGTATTGGAACTGTTCCTGTTGGAAAAGTTGAAACAGGAATTATGAAAGTTGGACAAAAAGTTAAGGTATTGCCTGGAAGAACAGGAAAAGGAATTGAGGGTGAAATTAGAACAATTGAAATGCACCATGAACAATTGAAAGAAGCTATTGCAGGAGATAATGTTGGAATAAATATTCGAGGAGTTGGAAAGAAAGACATTGCAAGAGGAGATGTTATTTGTGACGCTGCACACCCAATTTCAATTGTTGAAGAATTCATAGCACAAATCGCTGTTATTAATCATCAAACAGTCCTAGCAAAAGGATATACACCTGTTTTCCATGTTCATACTGCCCAAGTTCCATGTCAATTTATAGAATTAATTGCACAAATTGATCCAAAGAGTGGAGAAGTTATCAAAGACCATCCTGATTTCTTGAAAAACGGAGATGTTGCTAAAGTTAGAATTAAACCTCAAGGAAATCTTGCTTTAGAAACACAAAAGGAAAACCCATATACCTCAAGATTTGCTATTAGAGATGCTGGTAGAACAGTTGCTGCTGGAATGTGTATTGAGATTACAAAAAAGAAACAATAAGCTGAGGTGATTGACTTCAAAGTAAAATCAAAGATTTTTTATTGCATTTTATAACAATAAAAATTTATAAAACGCAGACAATAGTTCTGGGAGATTTAAAATGAATTGCTTAATTAAAAAATATAAAACTGAATTAAAAGAAATTGCTAAAAAAGCCAAACCAAAACAGCTTGAAGATTAATTGAAATTATTAAAAAAGAATGTTTAGAAATTACAAGAGAATTTGGTGGTGTTTTGTCCACTATAAGAATTGCAAGAGCGAATTATCTCCAACTTGATTATCAAGGACAATAATTTCTAACTCCCCTAACCCAAAAACTTTAAAAACTAATTCTTCTAAAAGTATGTGTTAGGAAAATATCACGACAGATTATTATTAATCATCATCAAAGTCACATTCATGTTAGATTGTTAGAAAGAATTAGATATTTTTCTAGAAACAAATATTGTTTCAAAATAATTAAATGGAGAAAATCAAATATGGCAAAAATAAGTCCAGTATCAATAAAGTATATGATACATGCGAGTTTTATTGCTGAAGGAGGGATTGAAAAACCAGATGTAATCGGAGCTTTGTTTGGTCAAACAGAGGGTTTGCTTGGTGCTGATTTAGAAATGAGAGAACTTCAAAAAGAAGGGAAAATAGGGAGAATAGAAGTTGAAGTTGAAAGAAAAGACAAACGAACAATTGGGAAAATTCAAATACCAACTGCTTTAGACCAATCAGAAACAACTTTGATTGCGGCTGCTATTGAAACTATTGAAAGAGTTGGACCATGTGACGCTCAAATAGAAGTTGAAAGAATTGAAGATGTTCGTGGAAGCAAAAGAGATTATATAATTGAAAGAGCAAAAAAACTCATGAAAGGAATTGAAGGTTCAACAGATTCAAAACAAATTTCAAATGAGATTAAAGACGCCGCTAAAATGGCTAATATTTCAGAATATGGAGATGAAAAACTTCCTTGCGGGGATCTTTCTGGAAAAGAAATAGTGGTTGTTGAAGGAAGGGCAGATGTTTTAAACTTGCTTAAAAATGGTGTGAACAATGTTATTGCTATGAATGGAACAAAACTTCCAGAAGCAATTAGAGAACTTAGCCAAGAAAAAGAAATCACACTTTTTGTTGATGGAGATCGTGGTGGAAAATTAATCGCTGAAAATGTTGTGAACAATGCAAAAGTGGAATATATTGCAACAGCTCCTGATGGAAAAGAAGTTGAAGAATTAACAGGAAAGGAAATTTTAATGAACCTTAGAAAAAAGGTTGCAGTTGAAAAGTTTTTTGGAAAAGAAATTCAACCTGAAAAAAAGCCTGAAGAACCTGCAAAAAATTTAAGAAAAGATGAAAAAGATTCTTTGAAGAAAATTATGAAAAATGTTGAAGGTTCTGGGAAAGCTTTAATTTTAGGTGATTCGCTTGAAGAAATCAGAAAAGTTTCTGTGAAAAGTTTGGGCAATAGTTTGAAAAAATTAGATAAAAAAATCAAGGTAATTGTAATGGATGGCACTGTTACAAGTTCAATAATTCAAACTGCAGAAGATTTTGGCTGTCAAGCAATTATGGCAAGTAATTTCGCAACAACCGACTCTAAAATAGAACTTTTAAGTTTATAATTTTAAAATCCTAAGGTTTTTTTAGGTCTTAGGATTTTCTCTTGGATACTCAAAAGACACTATCAGAAAACAATAATCTTTAAAAATAATAGACAAATTAGAATTATATGAATAAATTAACAAAATTAGTTGGTTACTCATTAATCTGGATTGGTGGATTAATGCCTTTTAACATAAATAATATAGAAAAAGGAGTGTGCCAACAGTTCACTAAACCTCAGAAAGCAATAGTTGAAAGAGAAAAAATGCCAACTAAGATTTTTTATGAGGTAAAGGAAAAAGATAATCTCTATGATATTTCAAATATGTTTGGTCTTAAGAGCTGGGAAGAAGTCTTTGAACTAAATAAAAATCAAATAAAAAATCCTAAATTAATATTTCCATATCAAAGAATCATGATAGAAAATCCAACAAAAATTCCTTATGGTTATATAAGAGATAATGGATATGTAGTACCAAAAACAACATTTATATTTAAAGAGATAAAAAAGCTTAAAACAAAATCAAAAGAAATTTCAAAAAAGATATCTGCTAAAGAAAAAGAAATAAATGAAATAAAAAAGTCAATTAAGATTTATTCTGATAAAATAGAAGAATTTAAAGAAGGAAAATTAGCTGAACAGAAAAAAAAGACAAGTAAGAGAATTAAAGAACAACCAGAAGATAAAAGAGGCTGGTTAAGGTTTGATGATTTAAATTTTATTGGTTCATATGGGGAGAATAAAAGTCATGATATCTCAGGATATTCACTAATAACAATTGCTCCTAAGTATTCTTATAATCTTAATCAAAAAAAAATGGAATATATAGAAAACTCTGGTACACAATTGGGATTTTATGGTGGCTCAGGAGCATTAGATGCTTATCGATTTTTTTCGCAAAAAACAAGAAATTTAGGAAAAATAAATAGAGCTGATTTTTCATTAACAGGAAGAATAGGTATAGGAGCAAATAAAATAGATATGAATGAAAACAGATTAGACACAGCAATCTGGGATTTCAAAGGAAATCCAGAAGACAATGATAATTCATTTTTTTATAAAATTCATGAGCCATTTGGTTTTGCTGGTCTTACCTTAAAAGCAAATAAAGGTCCATTAGATATAAAATTATTTGCTCATGCTTGTCTTCATAATAGTAACAGAGTATTTCCAGATGACCCTTTGGTTTGGGAACTAAGTCCGGGGGTTGTTGGTGGAAAAATTTCATATGAAACTGTACCAGGATTAAAGATAGTAACAAGTTTAATAACTGACTTTAACAATAATAAAGACACAAATTTTTTTGGGGGTTTAGAAGCACAGATATTCAAAAATGTATGGACTACATTAGGTGTTGGCCAAATTACAGATTCCTCACATCAAAGAAATGATTCTATTATTAGTGGAATAACAATAAAAAGATAATTTTTGATTTATTTCTTGGTTCTAAAATTTTGAAGAATTAAAATTTAGTGTCTAAGTAACTTTTTTGGATGGATACCCCAAAGAGAAAATATAGATTTGGTTCTATAAGAAAAGTCAGACCAATTAATGAAAATAAATTAAGCCCATTAGAGAAAAGAATTAAATTAGCTTTAAAAAAAGGTAGTAAAATTTAAGTGTAGAAATACCAATTGAAGTCATCAAAAAGGTTCTTCTTTTTAGCTAGCCTGTTAATTGTAATTAACAATCAAAACTTCTTTAGATTAAGGGTTTCTTTTATGGCATGGCAATAAAATTCGGACCTGCGGGAATGGGTCCCATTAAAGAAGTGGAAAAGACTTTTGGAAAATATTATGAAAGGGAAATTAAAGCTTGTGAGATTCCTTTTACATATATTGTTTATATTAAGAAAAAAGAAGATGCTTAAATTCATACAAGGTTAGCCATTGGTTAGGAGGGGAAGTTGGTTGTTTTTTATCCTGGTTTTTATGGCAAGGATTCTAAAGAAGAAACTTATTTACAGATAAAAGAAAAAATTAAAGAATTGCAAGAAGAAATAAAAAAGAATAAATGGAAAATAAAATTGGCCCCAGAAACTACAGGGAAAATAAATGTTTTTGGAAGTATCAATGAAATTCATAAATCAGTTGAAGAAACAGGTTGCAGTTTTTGCATAGACTTTGCACATATTTTAGCAAGATATAAAAATTATAAGTTTAAAGAGGTTTCAAAAAAATTCAACAAATTCAAACAATGGCATGTGCATTTTTCTGGGATAGAATATAATAAAAAGGGTGAGAGAGAAGACAAATTAGAACTCTGAAAGTGAATTAAGAAAGTTGGTTTCAAATCTACCGAAGACAAAAAAGATAACAATCATAAACGAAAGCCCATCCCCAATAGAAGATTCTATATTGGGAATAAAAATAAAAACAGCAGCAACACTTTTTCACTCCTTGTTACTTACATTTGGTGTTATTCCTTAATTAAGATTATATGTTATCACAATAAAGTTTATAAAGTAATCTTCTGTTGAATTTTTACAGAAAACAAAGTTTTCTGATAAATAAATTATATAAAATGCAAATGAAAACAAAGAACCTTATGGTTTCTTTTAT
>CAZTPM010000040.1:0-5323 GCA_964615065.1 Candidatus Woesearchaeota archaeon | reverse complement strand
TCCAGGTTAAAGGACCTTCGCTTTTGAGCATGTGGGTTGGAAAATCAGAAGAGGGAATGAGAAAAATATTTGAAAGAGCACGACAAGTTGCACCCTGCATTATCTTTTTTGATGAAATAGATTCTTTAGCAGGAAAACGGGGTTCTGAAACAGGAACAAAAGTTACTGAAAGAGTTTTAAATCAAATGCTCGCTGAAATGGACGGACTTGAAGACTTAAATGACATTTTAGTTATTGGTGCAACAAATAGGCCTGACATGCTTGATGCTGCTCTTTTAAGACCAGGAAGATTTGACAGAATTTTATTAATAAGCACTCCAGAAGAATCAGGAAGACTAAAAATTTTGCAAATCCACACAAAGAAAATGCCAATTGGAGATAGTAAAAAAATACTTGATGCAAAATCCAAAGAAATTTTCTTAAAAGAAATTGCAAAACAAACAAACGGATACACAGGTGCAGATTTAGAATCTCTTGCTCGTGAAGCTGCAATGCTTGCTTTAAGAGAATCAATAACTGCTGAAAGAGTTCAAAAAAAACATTTTGATAATGCGTTAAGAAAAGTAAAACCAAGTGTAACAAAATCAACAATAATTGCTTACAAAAAAATTGAAGAGAATTTCTTACAATCAGCAAAGGCAGCTATGCCAATAGAAAATAGTTATTTGGGTTAAAACACTTTCTTATTAATCAATGAATTTTGCTGACGCTATCAAACCAAAATTTTAAAAAAATAATTAAGATAGTTCGGATTTTATATATTAATAATTTTAGCGACCAAAAATCTGCAGAATGCTATTTTGAAGCCCATTAAATTTGAGCACGAAGTGCAAACTAATTTTTAGATAATACACATAAATTAGAAATCCAAAAACTTTTTAAACTAATTTTTGGATGAAATTATATAATGGAAAACAAAAGAATATTAATTGCAGAAGATAATGAAAATCAAAGAACTTTGATTAAGGAAATTCTTAAAAATAGTTTGCCTGATTATTCTTTTGAAACTTTTGAAAACGGAGCATCTCTTAAAAATAAATTAAATGAATTTCTTATTAAAGGAAATAGAAATATTAAAGCAATAATCACTGATAATAATATGCCAAGGTATACTGGAAGTAAATTAATAGCAAAATATGCTAAAATGAAAGAATTTAAAAAGATACCTTTTTTATTGGTTTATGGGGGAGATGAATCTATTGGAAAAAGGGCAGTGAAAAATGGTGCTTTTGCTTATGTTCAAAAACCATATAAGATTTGGGAGTTTTCTAATCTTGTTAAAAAAGCAATAAGTTCTTTTTAAAAACTAATCAGTTGTCACAACTGTTTTATCTTTCTCAATTAAAATTGTATGCTCTGATTGTGCAACATTATTATGTGAAGATTCAATCAATTGTGGATATTGATGAAGATTTCCTATTTTTTCAAGTTCTTTTAATGCAAACAAAGATTTTGTTGTAAATTTTTTCACAAGCCATCTTGAACAAAAAGGTAAAGTGTCATATTCTTGTCCAATAAATTCTAGAACTTCACGTGCGATTTGGCTTCGCGGTTTTTTTGTATTTTGCAAAAGATAAATTCCAGAGGGCTTGCCCTCATATACCCTACCATTTCCTTTTGTTACAAAAGGTTCAATCGCAAAAATACCTGTTCCAAAAATTTCAGAATTGTTATTATCAATATTTGGAATTGTCTTTCCAGAGTGCAATTCATATTGTTCAATAGAGTGCCCTGTTAAATTTATAATAGAAACAAAACCTTCAGCTTCAATTGTCTGTTGAATAATTTTCCCAACCTCGCCCAAACTTGTTTTAGGTTTTGCAATTTCAATTGCTTTTTGCAAAGCTTTTTCAGAAACTTGAATAAGTTTTTTATTCTCCTCTAAATTTTCCAAATCAACAGAAAAAGCTGTATCAGAAAGCCACCCATCAACACTCACACCAAAATCAATTTTCAATAATCCATTTGCTTTTGTTTTGTCATCATAACTTGGAGTATAATGTGCAGTCATATCATTTATTCCCAAATTAGTTGGAAAAGCAGGTTTGCCTCCAAGTTCAATTATTTTTCTTTCAATTTTCTCAGCAAGCTCAAGCAAAAGTATGCCTTTCTTTATTTGTGGTTTTATATAATCTCGAACTTGTGCTGCAATTTTCCCTGCTTGGATTATTTTTTGGGTGTTCATATTATTCTAAATCAGGAAGAGTATTTATTTCTTTTTCTTGTTGCAAAAACATTAAATCAAATTTTTTTATATTTCCTTCAAGAATTTTCTTTATTTTTGAAATTGTAAAAAGAAGTTCTTCTTGTGTTTTATTAAAAATCTGAATCATGATTTGTGGTGAATCAAAAGAAAGAATTAGAGAGTTCACAAACTTACTTGATTTTGCAAACGACTTTATTTTTTCTTCAAGTTCTTTTGGAAAAGAAAACAAATCTATTGAAACCATTGAATAAAAAAACCCAAGTTTTGTGATATCAAAATTAACTTTTGTCCCAAGAATAACTTTCTTTTTTTGAAGGTTTCTCAATTTATACAAAGCTAATTCAGAAGAAATATTCAGTTTATTCGCTAAGTCAGTTATTTTAATTCTAACATTGTTTTTTAGTAAATTAAGAATTTTAATATCTTGTTTAGTTAAATTTTGCTTTTCAGAATCTTCTAAAAAATTAAAAGTTTTTTTATTATCAATAAATTTCAAAGGGAACATTTCTGTAAAATAAGGTTTTATTAATTTGTGTTCTGAAATTGAATTTTTGTTCTCTTCTAAAATTTTATAAATTGTTTCTTTTAAATCGCTTTCGTTTTTCGCAACAAAAGAAATAAAATAATCCCAATAACCAATTATTTCTGAAGAATGAATTACATTTTGAATCTTTGAAATATCTGGTTTTTCTTTTGATTTTACTAAGAGAGTTACCCATAAATTATAACCAAGCGAAGGATAATTAAAAAGAGTTACAAATCCTTTTATCAAACCTGACTCTTGAAATTTCCCTAACTTATAATTTACTTGCTCTCTTGAAAGTTTGCACTCCTTAGCAATCTTATTTATAGATTCTCTTCCACTATGATAAAGATATGAAAGTAATTCCATATCCTTTTTCTTTAATTCCATAATATTCCATATAATTAAAAGTTTAAATATCTATTTATTAAAAGATTTTCTTCTTTTATTTTAGTTTATGTGTAAAAAAAGCAAGATAGATTTATCTATTTATTAGATTATTCTATATCATGGAACTTAGAAATTTAACACCTAATGAAAATAGTTACCAGGTATACGCTTGTCCTGCGATTTATGAAATAACTCCTGAAGAAGATAGTTGTGCTCTTCTGAGTTGCCCTGCGATATATGAATTAACAACCCAAGATCAAATGTGTCTTGTAGGTGCTTGCCCAAGTATTAATTCATTTGAAGATTCTTATTTAATTGTTGGAAAACAAATTAACCCAAAAGAAGTTGGCTTAGAAAAAAAAGTTGGAAAAGGTGAAGTGCTTATTAAAATCAAAAAAGAAATAATTGATAATAAAAAAACTTTTCCCTAAATGGATTAATTTCTTAGAAAAATTAGATAATTCTTTTGTGAAATACTTAGCTTTTTATAATTACAAAAATTATGTAAAACAAATAAAATTAAGAAAAAATGAAAAAGTTCTTGAAGTTGGTTGTGGAATAGGAAATTTATCAAGATTTTTAATTCAGGAATTGCCTTTTGGAAATTTAATTTGTATTGATGTTTCAAAATATTCAATTAACAAAAACAAAAGAAGTTTAAAGAAATTCAAAAATATTGAATTTCTTGTCGAAGATATTTTAAGGTTTAAAAGAGAAAATTATTTTAATGTGGCAGTTGTTCATTATGTATTACACGACCTTCCACAAAAAGAAAAAGTTATTGAAGTTTTAAGAAATTGTTTAAAAGAAAATGGGAGAGTTTATCTTCGCGAACCAACAAGAAAAAATCACGGGATTTCTTCAAAAGAAATAAGAAAATTGATGAAAGGAGGTGGTTTTTTAAAAATAAAATCAAGAGAAGGTTATTCTTTTCCATTGAAAGGCAAAATTTTTGAAGGGGTTTTTATGAAATTCACTTAACAACTTCCCTACTTTTTAATCTTCTGTTTTTTGGAATATAGTTTCCAATTTTCTCTGCAGATGCTTTGCCTATTCCAAGAAAATCATTTTCACACTTCATAATAATAAAACCTTTTTGCCCTGTTTTAATTAAAAGCTCTTCTCCAGTCATCCATTTTTCAGCTTGTTCTTTATTTAATTCAAATAAATTTTTAGAAATCTGGTCTTTCAAAATCTGTGTTCCTTCAATACTCAATCGAATTCCGTCTTTTTCAATTTTCCCAAAATAAACTCCAGCCCGTTCTAACCAAAGTTTTGTTTCAAACTCAACAAATTGCTTTGGACTAAAATCTCCTTGAAACAAAAACAACCTTCCTTCTCCTCTTTGCAAAACAAATCCAGGAATTTCCTTAATTCCAAACTGCTCATTAAGAGATTTCAAAATTTGTTCTTTTTCTTTTTTATTAAAAACTTTTATTGACATTTTAAATTAATATAAATTCAAAAATTTCTTTTTGTTTATGACTATTAAGAGAAACATGAATTTCTCCTGTTGATGGTTTAATATTCAAAAAACTTTTGTTGATTAATTCTTTTATTGCTTTTTTGTGCTCTTTTGTTCCTCTTAAATGGGATGGCAAAGCCTTTTGCAGATTTTTAATTTCTATATGTCTACCTCCCCAGATATTTAAATTAACTAACTTTCTTAATATTCTTTTCATTATAGCTTCTTGTAATCCCATAAATATTTTAATCTTTATTTATACTTAAAACTTTTGATTGATGTGGGACATATGTGTTTCAAAATAGGAACATTTATAAATAATGTTCATTTTAATAAATCATGGAAACTTTATTTAAAAAAGCTTTAGGTGATTCCCCAAAAATAAGAGTATTAGAATTTTTAATAGAAGGAAGAGAATTAGATTATAGCATAAGTGATATTGCTGAAGGGGCTGAAATTGGAAGAACAACTTTATTTAGAATTTGGGAAGATTTAGTAACAAGTAAAATAGTAATCCCAACAAGACAAATTGGAAACGCCAAATTATTTAAATTGAACATAGAAAATCTTTTTGTTAAAAAATTAGTAGAAGTTTTTGATGAAATAATTATTCCTAAGAAAAAAGTTATTGCTTAAATTTTCATTTCCCCTTCCTAAACTTCGCAACAAAAAATCCTTCTGTGTTATTGTCATGAGGATAAACTCTTGCACATTTTTTTAATTCAGATGAAAATTCTTT
>CAZTPM010000039.1:0-6015 GCA_964615065.1 Candidatus Woesearchaeota archaeon | reverse complement strand
TTTAACATTTTTTTAATTCCGATACCTCGCGCTTTAGCGCGGGGTTATTCATTTTTTAGAGAATATAAATTCTTATAAAGAGGTTAAACTATGTCTTTTTATGAAAGCAAATTTTGAAAATAAAATTTTCATGTTTCCTTTACAAGTTCAGGAAAAAGCAAATCAACTAAGTAGGTCTAAGGGAAGATTTTCATTCATTCAAAAATTATTTAGAGGTTATTTTAAATGAAAGGAGTATTTGTGATTATTGATGGAATGGGAGATTTGCCTTGTTCGCAATTAAATGGTGAGACCCCTTTAGAAGCTGCTGAAACACCTAATTTGGATTTTTTGGCTGCAAGAGGTAAAATGGGATATATGGATCCTGTTCGACCTGGTTTTATTCCAGAATCAGATGAAGCAATTGTTTCTATTTTTGGAAATGATTTGATTTCAAGTACACGAGGTCAATTAGAAGCAAAAGGTGTAAAAGATTTGAAAGTTACACGAGGTGACCTTGCTTTGAGAGTTAATTTTGCAACAATTGATTCTTTGAAAAATAAAAATATTATTGACCGGCGTGCTGGCAGAACCTTAACAACAGAAGAATCTGAGATTTTGGCAAAGGCCTTGAATAAAATTAAAATGCCTTGTGAATTTATACTTGAGCCAACTGTTCAGCATAGGGCTGTATTGGTTTTTCGTGGAGGTTTTTCAGATAATTTTATTGGAAATGATTATACTTATCTTCAAGGAAAAAAAGAAAATATTGATAAAATAAAAATTTGCAAGGCCTTAGACGAGGAAGAAAATACTCAGTACACTGTAAATTTAGTAAATGAATTTTTAGAAAAAGCTTATGGGATTCTTGATTCTCATCCTGTTAATCTTGAAAGAAAAAAAAGGGGTTTGCTCCCTGCAAATTATTTGCTTGTTCGTGGTGCAGGAATTGAAATACCAAGATTAAAACTTTACAAAAAATGGTTGGCTGTTGCATATATGCCTTTGGAAAGGGGGTTTTCAGAATTATGTGGAATGAAAGTTTTTTCTTTTGATTATCCTAAATTAACCGGGTTGGATTCATATGCTAATTTATATGAGGGCTTGAAAAAAGCTTGCAAATTTGCTATTAAAACCTTAAGATGGAATTACAAAAATTTTGATTATGCATATATTCATTTAAAGGAAACAGATTTGCCTGGTCATGATAATAAACCTCTTGAAAAAAAAGCAATGTTAGAATATATTGATAAAACTTTTTTTAAATTTTTAAGAAAATTTGCACCTTCAAAAAAAATTCAAATTCTTGTAACTGCTGATCATTCAACACCTTGCAAACTTAAAGCGCATTCTGCAGACTCTGTTCCGGTTCTTTTATATAATGATTCACCCCCAAAAGAGCAAAAGTTTTGTGAAAAAACAGCACGAAAAGGAACTTTAGGCAGGATTGAAGGCAAACAATTTTTGAAAAAGGTTGGATTTGTAAAATAAAATGAATAAAAAATCTTAAAAAAATAAATGGAGATTTGTTAACTTATATATTAAGAAAGCACATTTAGAATTAGATTTAATTAAAAATAAAATTGAAATAAAAAAAGTTAATAAGAAGATTAATTCTATGTTTCCTAATTATTCTATTCTTTTTAAAGATATTAATCCTTTATATGAAATTTTTGAAGAAACTAAAAAGAAAGAAGGATTTGTTGGAGGATTTAAACCTTTTTTAGCATGGACTTTTGAAGAGTTATATCATCAGAAAATTATTGATAAGAAAATTTTTAATGAACTAAACAAGATTTTGGATAAACTTAATTTTGAGATTCGTAGAAATTTTACTGGAATATCTGGTTATGCTTAAGCAATTTTAATCCTTATTTTCCACTATAGCAATTATTAAAAATCGTCTTGAGTTGGTTGCTTTATGATAGTTGTAGATATTGAAACAAGTGGATTAAATTTTGAGAAATGTGGAATTTGGCAAATCGGGGCTGTTGATTTAGATAAGCCTGAAAATACTTTTTTAGAAGAAGCAAGAATTGATGATGAAGATTTTATTATTAATTCGGTTCAAAGTGAAAGAACAGTTTTTGAAGTAATAGGTAAAACAGAAGAAGAATTAAGAGAGATTAGCAAACAAAGTCAAAGAGATTTAATCACAAATTTTTTTAATTGGGCAAAAAAAGTTAATATTAATAATTGTATTTGTCAAAATCCTCAATTTGATTTGGGTTTTATTTTTTCTAAGGCAAGAAAGTATAATTTAGAAATTCCTTTTCATTCTCGTGCTATTGATTTGCATAGTATTGCGCAAATTAGATATTTTGATATAAATAAAAAGTTTTTAATTAAAGAAGAGAAGAATTGTTTTGGAATGGGTTTAACAGAAATCTTGAATTTTTGTGGAATGAAAGATAATCGTGATGTGCATAATGCTCTTGAAGATGCTAAATTAACTGCAGAATGTTTTTCAAGAATTGTTTATGGAAAAAAACTTTTTTCAGAATATAATAAATTTGAGATTCCAGATTATTTAAAATGATAACATACAATGATATTTATGAGGCCGCTCGGAAAGAAAGATATTCAGATAGATTACAGCCTTTGCCTAAAAATTTTGTAAAAGAAGTTGCGAATTATCTTGATGAAAAAAAGCAGGTTGCTTTGAAAAAAGACGATGAATTTTCAGATGTTATTATGAAAACTAAGAAACAACTTGAGAATGCTCTTATTTCTTTTAAAGAAATTATTCGTAGACGAAGAAAGAAAATTTTGGATTTGGTTTTAATTGCAGCTGAAATAGGAATTTCTAAACAAGATTTTGAAAATATGTTTGAAATTGAAAAAGAACTTTTTGAAAATCTTATGAAAAACATTGAGTGTTCTGATAAACAATTGAAGGAATTATTGGGGGGCGTTAAACAAATAAAAGAAAACAAAAATTTAATGATTGTCTTTAAACAAGATGTTGAAGAATTTGTTGGATTAAACGGAGAAAAAATGGGTGTTTTTGAAAAAGGTCAGATTGTAAATATTCCTAAAGAAATTGCGCAAATTTTAATTGAAGGCGGTCAAGCAGAGCTGATTGAGAAATAATTCTTTTTGAATATCGAGGACACAAAGGTTTCCTTTGCTTAATCTTTCTTTAAATATTTTTTATAACAAGTTATGAATAAGTATTCGAAACATTTATAAAGTGTAATGAATTGGTATTCATAATTAAATAAGGAGAAAACAAAGATGCCGCAAGGAGATAGAACAGGTCCAAGAGGACAAGGGTCCATGACTGGAAGAGGAATGGGATATTGTGCAGGTTTTAATGTGCTTGGATTTATGAATGGCTTTGGATTTAGACGAGGATTTGGTAGCAGAGAAAGAATAATGCCTATTCAACAACAAATGGTTCAGCAACTTCCTATTCAACAAGTTCAGCCACAAGTAATAACTGAGAAACAAGAAAAACAATATCTTGAACGAGAATTGGAATTAGTGAAACAAGAAATGAAAGACATAGAAGAGCACCTTAAGGAATTGAAATAGCTTTTCTAAACTATAAAATCTGAACTGTGCCTATGCGTAGAAATTGAAACAGGATTTTGTAGATATTGAGAAAAGATTAAAAGAGTTAAAGTAATTGTTAAAATATAAAAATGAAAGAAAAAATAGCCGGAATTTCAATATTTGCTAATTTGGTTTTAGCAATTGGAAAAATAATAGTTGGGTTTTTAGCAAATTCTGCAGCAGTTTTAGCAGAGGGTATTCATTCTGGAATGGATATCTTTTCTTCTGGGATAAGTTTTATTGGAATAAAATTATCAAAAAAACCAGTTGATGAAAAACATCCTTATGGACATTATAAATTTGAAGTTTTGGCAGGAGTTATTATAACTTTAATTTTATTTGTTACTGGAATTGTAATTATTTACAAAGCATATCAAGGATTTTTAGAACCATCTGAATTGAAAATAGGTTATCTTGCCTTGGGAGTTATGATATTTTCAGCAATAGTTAATGATGTTATGGCAAGATTAAAGATTTATTATGGGAAAAAAGAAAATTCTGTAAGTTTACTTTCTGATGGGGTTCATTCAAGAATAGATGTTTATGCTTCAATTGCAGTATTAGTTGGATTAATGTTAACAAAGTATTGGATTTATATGGATTCATTAATTGCTTTATTGGTTGGTATTTATATAATTAAGGAATCTCTTTCATTAGGAAAAGAAGCTACAGATTCTTTACTTGATGTTTCTGCTGGTGAAGAAATAAATAATAAAATTAAGAGCATAGTTAAAAAAGAAAAGATAGAATTTTCTGAATTAAAGACACAGAAAAAAGGTTCAGCAGTAACAGCAAATCTAAAAATAAAACTTCCGAGCAAGTTAAGTGTTAAAGAAGCAACAAAAATATCTGATGATTTAAGAAAGAAATTAATTAAAGGTATAGAAAGATTAGAATATGTTTCAATACAAATAGAAAGTCATGATGTTGGAACAGCATATTATAAACCAGAATTAGGAAAAGGTTTTGGATGGCAAAGGAGAGGAAGAATGAAGGAGGTAATTAAAGAAGCAAAAGGGGCAGGGCTTGGAGGATTTTGTATTTGTAAAAAATGTGGTTATAAAATTAAACATAAAAGAGGAACTCCTTGTGCGAGTTTAAAATGTCCTAAATGTAAAACAATGATGGTGAGGGAATAATATGCCAAGACCAAGAAGAATCAGAAGAATATTTTTTGAGCCGAGAATTAATTATTTTAAACCAGCGGGGGTATTATTAAAAGATTTGCAAGAGAATATTTTAACAAGGGATGAATTAGAAGTAATAAGATTGGTTGATTATGAAAATATCGGGCAGAGTAAAATAGCTAAGAAAATGAAAATAAGTCAGCCGACATTATCTAGAATTTTAAAGTCTGCAAGAAAAAAAATAGCAAATGCTTTAATTAATGGTCAAGCAATAAGAGTGAAAGGAGGTGAATATGAAATGGTACAATCAAGAGGAAGAGGTTTAGGACTTGGAGCTAAGGGTATGGGTGATGGTAGAGGAAGAATGGGTGGACCTTTTGCAGCAGGACCGGGAGGAGACTGTGTTTGTCCAAAATGTGGATATAGAGAACCCCAGGTTAGAGGAAGTCCTTGTATGAATAAAAATTGTCCTAAATGCGGTGCAAAAATGACAAGAGGATAATCTTTAATAATTAAATTAACAGGAGGTAAAACGATGAAGATAGCAATAAGTTCAACAGGGGAAACTTTAGAAAGTCAAGTAGATGCAAGATTTGGTAGGTGTCCTTATTTTTTGATTGCAGAAATTGAGAATAAAGAAATAAAAAATGTAAAGACAATTGAAAATACAGCAGCAGCTCAAATGGGTGGAGCCGGAATTTCAGCAGCAGAAATTGTAGCAAATGAAAAAGTTGAAGTAGTTGTAACTGCAAATGTTGGTCCAAGAGCTTTTTCGGTATTTGGACAATTTGGAATTAAGATTTATCAGGGACAAGGGAAAGTGAAAGATGTTGTGCAGGAATTTATCGACGGGAAATTAAAGGAAATAAGTGATGCGACAGGACCACAACATGTTGGTTTGAAATAAAATACAAAAAAATAGAAAAGTATAAAGATTTAAATAAGTTCATATGTAAAAATTGAAATAAAATGGTTATAAATGTAACAGATGAAGATTTTGAAGAAAAAGTAATAATAAAATCAATGGAAATTCCTGTTGTTGTAGATTTTTGGGCAACTTGGTGTTCCCTTTGTTTAATACTTAGTCCTGCATTAGAAAAATTTGCAGAAGAAGATAAAGGAAAATTTGTTTTAATTAAAGTTAATGTTGATAATGCAAGAGCGAAATCTCAAGAGTATGGAATAATGTCAATACCTTCTGTGAAAATATTTAAAAATGGAGAAGTAGCAGATGAATTTGTAGGGGCTGTTCCTGAAGAGAATGTTAAAAAATGGTAAGTGTATCTCATTTTTGTAGTGTATAGCCAACAGACATATGTCCTACCCTAAAATAATCTCTTAAAATCAAAAT
>CAZTPM010000038.1:0-6174 GCA_964615065.1 Candidatus Woesearchaeota archaeon | reverse complement strand
TTGCAAATTTGTTTTTTCTGCAATATACATCATTGCATCTTCACGTGTTGCTAAATTCACAAATTCATATAAATTAATAATTAAGCTGTCTGTTTCTTTACCAATATATTTTGCAATTTCAGATTCTTTTATCAAACCAAGTGCTTTCAAAACAACAATTGCAGGCAGGTCTTTAAATCTACTAAATGAAACTTCAAAAATTCCTTCTTTATTTTCTGAAATTAAAGTTGGAATTCTATATGTTCCTTTCAAAGAAAATATTTTCAAATTAAGCTCGCCTTTTTTATTTGTTTCAATAAACGGCTGGTCTTCTGCTAAATCCTCTGCCATAACCATAACTCTTTCATTACCTTTAATTATAAAATATCCTCCAGGGTCAATAGGGTCATTATAGTTTGAAATTAATTCTTCTCTTGACATCCCGTTTGTATTACAGATTTTACTTTTTACCATAATAGGAATTCTTCCAATCTCAACATCTTCAGAATCAATTTGCTCATCTTTTTTAACAGTTATTTCAAGAGAAATTGGTGCAGAATATGTGAGCTTTCTTAACCTTGCATCATAAGGCATTATCAAAGAAGAACTTCCATCAGCTTCGGTAACTTCTGGTTTTCCTATTTTAATTTTTCCTAAAATAATTTCAAAGTCCTCCTTATTTATTGAAGAAGAAATTTCATCAACAATTTCTTGTATTTGATGCTCAACAAATTCATTAAAAGAAGTTATATTTGATTCCACAAGTGAATGTTCTTTAAGATATTTTTCAACAATAAGGTGTTTGTTTTTTTCCATTTTATTAGGATTAACCCAAATTTAAAGGAGAGGTTGATAGGGAGAACATTGGTTCTCTTTATACAACAACCCGAAAATACGGCTCCTTTTTATTTTTTCTTTCTATCTTAATAATATCACTGACAGTGCATCCTTCAGGCAAACAAAGATCACTCAATAGAATTTTTGGTAATTGTGCTTTTGAAATATTTAATTTTTCTAAAAGTGCTTCAACTTCTTTTTCATTCAACTTAGAATGTTTTGATTGTAGAATATGCATTGTGGCTCTAAAAGGGGGTTTAATTTATAATATAGTTATCACAAACTTTAACAACTTTCCAATAATAAAAGATAGTAAAATTTAGTTTAAAAACGTTTTGGTCGGCTTGGTTTTGCACAATAAGTCTTGATAAATAATTTTTGCACAAAAAGTAAATAAAAAATTAAAATTTAGCACTAACAGATAATCCACCATTAAAACCAGTTTTAACAACATCAGATAATGATTGAAAATAATTAATATAAGGAGAGAAATTAATCCCCTCTAACAATTTGATTGGAATTTTAATACCCAATTCCAAATGTGTAAAACCAGTTCTATCCCTTAAGACTTTATTATTATACCCCATTTTTCCTGAAAGATTTATGCTTGAGCTTTTTGTAAGAGGAATCTCTTTTGATAAACCTCCTTCTATGTAATCTCCCCCACCAAAACCAAATAATCGATTGTATATAATTGAAGGATTTAAAGGTAACTTTGTAGTCAAACCAGCAGATACGAGAGATGCATTTTCCCAATTTTCTCCAAGATTAAATTCAAAAAATGTATAACCCAAATGAAAAAATATTGTTTTAGATAAAGATTTTGAAAAACCTATATAAGTTGGTATGGTAGATAATTTAAGATTTTTTACATCAACTTGCCCTGTTGTTGATGCTAAAAAATTACCATAACTAACATTTAAGGATTGTGAATATACTGGATTATTTAAAAAAGGAATTCCCCAAAATTTAGATTTGTTTACCAAATTTCCATTTAAGCTAATATTAAATTTATTTTTTTGAATTTTTGCAGTTTTTGTAGTATCTTCTTGAATAACTGTTTGAGCTTCTAAACTTTTCATAGGTAAAAAACTAGCTATACCAATTGCTCCTACAACTAATATATTTCTTAATGACTTTTTCATTGTGAAAATTAATAGAATTTTTAACTTTATAAATTCTCCTATTTTTATCATTTTAAGAATTAATACAAAGCGGCCCCGGAGGGATTTGAACCCACGACACCTGGATTAAAAGTCCAGTGCTCTGCCAGGCTGAGCTACGGAGCCATTGCTTGTTTGGATTCGTAGCGAAGGTATTTTAGTTTTTCTACCACTGTAGTTTCTTTTTTCTAAAAAGAAACCCATGAGCTACGGAGCCATATCTTGTTTTAGGTTCATAGCGTCCAGCGATTTCACCAGAGGCAATTCGAAATCGCCGTTCAGTGCTTCGAGGAAGTTAAAAAGAAACCAGCGGGTTTCTTTTATGAGCTACGGAGCCATATCTTAAAGCAAGATATTTTTATTAGAAAGATTTAGTTTATAAAAT
Source organism: Candidatus Woesearchaeota archaeon (assembly GCA_964615065.1). Taxonomy (GTDB): domain Archaea; phylum Nanobdellota; class Nanobdellia; order Pacearchaeales; family GW2011-AR1; genus JAHILJ01. The sequence continues at coordinate 3,810 of CAZTPM010000038.1, read as the reverse complement.
TATTCACTCAGCAATTTATTCAACTTGTTTTCAAATTCTTCACTTGAAATTGCTCCAACAAATTGTTCAATAGATTCTCCGTCTTTGAAAACCACAAAATTTGGAATAGAACTAATATTAAACTTTTTAGCAAGTTCTTGATTATCATCAATATTTACTTTAGCAAATTTAATTTTTCCTTTAAAAGTTTCACTTAAGTCGTCAATAACAGGAGCCATCATCAAACAAGGCATGCACCATTCTGCAAAAAAATCAACAACTGTAAACCCGCTTGAAACAAACTCTTCAAATTCTTCTTTATTGTTAATTTCCAAAACTTCGCCAACCATACTTATTGAGAAATAAAAGAATTTATAAAATTATTGGTAAACTAAATACCTGTGCTTCCAAAACCACCTTGACCACGAAGTGTGTTTGAGAGTTCTTTAACTTCTTTTAAAATAACTCGTTCAATAGGTTGGATTAACATTTGAGCAATTCTATCTTTTTTATTTATTCTAAATTCTTCTCTGCCAAGATTAATTAGCACAACCCCCACCTCTCCCCTATAATGAGAATCAATAACTCCCGCAAGAATATGTATAGAATATCTCGCAGTTAATCCAGACCTATCTCTAATAGAACCAAAATATCCTTCTGGGATTTCCATCTGCAGACCTGTTTTAATTATTGTCCTTTCCATTGGTTTCAAAATATAATTTTCAATTGAGCACAAATCAAATCCTGCGTCAGCTTCATGAGCATATTTTGGCATGATTGCATCAGAATTTATTTTTTTTATTTTTATTTTTGTCATTTTCCTTTTTTCATTAGGTCTTTAGTTTCTCTCCAATAATTTGTGAAAATATCTTTTTTCAATCCTTTATAGATTTTTAATATCCTATATTCACCTTCTGTCGAATCTTTTTCCATTTTTCTCCTAATTTTTTATTTTTAATATCAACTCTTGGCCAAAAACCTAAAAATACTTACTTTCAAATCATTATAAGTTATATATTGTGCACTTTTAAATTTAATAGTCATTTTATCTAAAATTTGTTTTGATTTATAAAGATAGTTGTAGAGTAAAATATATTTTCATTATCCACACCCACCACCATCAATTTCACCACAATTTAAACATTTTGGGTGATTGCATCCTGCTTCAAAAGTATATTCTGTTCCTTCACAAAATTCACAAACAAATTTTTTCCCTAATTTCCCGTTATTTCCAATTACAATTAATTCTTTATCAGATTGAGATTTTTTAATTTGGGACATTAATAATTTATATTCTTCTGAGTTTTCTTTAACTTTTCTTAATTGTGGTTTTCTAACAATATTAATTAATTTATTTAATATTTCATCATAGCCAATAATTCCGTTCCTTAAAAGACAATCTTCAAAAGCAACTCCAACTGCATGTTCTATTGATTTTATCTTATGTGGACCAAAACCCTCTTCCTCGTTTGAAAATGCAGATTGCCATCTTTTAATTAATTCTGAATAGTCTGGGTCAGCTCCTTTTAAAATGTCTGTTCTATCTATTCCTGACTGAGCAAAACTAACACTTATGGAATGCCCTAAAGGTGTTCTTGATTGAAAAATTTCTGAAGGAATAAAATAAGCTTTGTTTGTTTTGTCATCAACACATAAATCACTAGAAATTGTAATATGTAAACTATCATTATTTTGTGGTCTTTCTACTTTATATTTTATTGCTTGAGATTTTATATCTAATATTGGAAGAGGTTTTACTTTATTTTGAACTATTTCTATTTTTCTTTCTAATCCACTATATACACCTTCTTTAGAGCCATCCCTAAAAATAGTAATTCCCATACAATCTTTTTTATATGCTAATTTATAAATATCACGAACATCTTCAACAGTTGCTTTATTTGGGAGATTTACTGTTTTTGAAACAGCATTATGCACACCAAATTGAAATGCTGCCTGCATTTTTACATGGTTTTCTGGACTAATTTCATGAGATGTTTTAAAAATATCTTTTATATCTTTAGAAATATCTTCAATATCTTTTATACTTCCTTCTTCATCTACTTCTCTTAATTTATTTTCTAAATCTTTTCCAGAATATTTTTCAGATAAATAATTTTCAAGTAAAGGATTTCTATAAATTAATTCCTTAGAATCCATACAAGTTTTTTTAAAAGATAATTTAAAGAAAGGTTCTATCCCTCCTGTGCAATCCCCAATCATTGCTGTTGTTCCATTTGGAGCAATTGTGGTAATTGTTGCATTTCTTACTTTTTTCTTATTCTTTTCCCAAAAACTCCCTTGCCAATAAGGAAAAACCCCTCTTTTTTCTGCAAGCTCTTCTGATGCTTTTAATCCCATGTCTGTAACATAACTTGAAATTTCTTTAGCAAGAGAAATAGCTTCATCACTATCATATGAAATTTTTAATTGAGTAAGCATTTCTGCCCAACCCATTAAACCCAAACCAATTTTTCTATTTCCATGAACATTTCCGTAAATTTTTTGAAAAGGAAATTTGCTCATATCAATTACATTATCTAAAAAGTGAACTCCTTGTTGTACTCTTTTTTCAAGTTCTACATAATTTACGGTTCCTTCTTTTACACAAGTACTTAAGTTTATGGCACCAAGATTACAACTTTCATAAGGTAATAAAGGTTGTTCACCACAAGGATTTGTAGATTCTATTTTTCCGATATGTGGTGTTTTATTATTTGCTTCTAATCTATCTAAGAAAATTATTCCTGGGCACCCATCTTCCCAAGCATATTGAGTTATTTCATTGAATAATTTTTTTGTACTTATTAAAATATTTTTATCATTATCTACTTTTCCAACTTTTTTATTAGTATAAGCATTTAATATTGTTTTTTTATCTTCATCAATTATTATAGAAGGATTTAGTTCTCTATACAATTGGTTATATTCTTGAGTCCCTTTTGTTAAAATATCATTTGATTTCCAAATTCTTTTTTCTTCTGGAATTGTGTTTTCATTTTTTGGATTGATTAAATTAAAATAACCATCTTCTTCTACAAGTTTCATAAATTCTTCATTAACTCCCACAGATAAATTAAAGTTTTTTATTGTTCCTTTTCTTGCTTTTTCACTAATAAATTCAAAAATATCTGGATGAGTATAATTTAAAATACCCATATTTGCACCTCTTCTAAAACCACCTTGATTAACAGCGTTTGTTGCTTCATCATATGATTTAATAAAAGATATAGGTCCGCTAGAAGTTCCAAAAGTTGTTGATATTTGATTTCCTCTTGGTCTTAAGTGAGAAAAATTAAATCCTGTGCCTCCACCACTTTTATGAATCATTGCCATATGTCTTAAAGTGTCATATATTCCTGAGCCTTGATGTTCAGGGTCTTCACCAATATCCTCTGTTGCCATATAATCTGCAACAGGTAAAACAAAACAAGCAGAAAGTTGTTGTAAAGATCTACCAGCATTACATAAGGTTGGTGTATTTGGCATGAATTTTTTATAAATCATATTTTCTAAAAATTGTTCAGCAGTAGCTGTTATGTTTACTTTTGAATTATATTTTAAATCTGCTTCAGCAATATTTACTGCAACCCTTGCAAATAAATCTAATGGATTTTCGCAAACTTTTCTATTTTCATTTTTTTCAAGATATCTTGTTTCTAAAGTTAATTTGGCATTATGGCTAAAATATAAATTTTCATTATCTTTTTTATCACAAATTAAATACCCAATTCCACTTTTACTTTCCCAATTAGAAAGATCATATCTTTTTTTTAATTCTTTTTCAAGAATTCTTCTTTGTTCTTCTGTTTGTCCAACAAAGTTTCTTTC
>CAZTPM010000037.1:0-6327 GCA_964615065.1 Candidatus Woesearchaeota archaeon | reverse complement strand
CTACAATAAAAACAATGTTTTTTTCTGAATATCTTGTAGATAATCTTTAATCTTTTTAAAGCCTCTTTTTTTTGCTAATTTTTTGAGAGACTTTTGGCAATTTGAACTATATTGTATTGCCTTCTTTTTTCTTTCTGCAATATATTTAGGAAGACCTATTTCTTTTGCAGTTTCTCTTAAAATATATTTTTCAATATTATTTTTTATTTTATATTTTCCAGGAATTTTTAAAGTGTAATTTACAAGTTCTTTTTCAAGGAAGGGAAATATTAATTTTATTTTGTTGTGGTTTGCTAATTTTATTTCCCTTATTTTTACTTTTTCTTTGCATTCCTTTAAACTTTTTAAGCATTGTTTATTTATATCTGTTGATTGTTTATGTTTATTAAATCCTGCAAAAATTGAGTCGCAACCTCCCCCATAGAAAATATATTCACAACCATCTTTTTTTGCTTGTTTTAATGCGAATTGCAGAGGGAGTGCAATGCTTGTCATCATTACATCGGGTTTTCTAATCAATTTCAAGACCTCCTTGAGTTCTTTTTCAATTTTTTGATTATCCTTTATTTTGATTGCTTTTAATTTTAATCCTAAATCTTTTGCTAATTTTTTCGCATATATTACATCTTCTGATGGTTTAAAATTTGAGTTTTTTATTTCCACAACATAGCAATTGAATTTACATTTGTTGGTTTTAAGTAAATAAGCTATTATGCTTGAATCTAACCCTCCTGAGAGAAGCAACCCAAAATTTGATTTTGGAATGGTTTTTTTCACACTTTTTTCTAATAAGTTTTTTATTTTGTTTATTATTTCTTTTTTCATATTTTTTGAATTTTTGCCCAAATCTTTTCTTGATTCATAAATTTAAAAAGAAAAACCATTTAAAATACTTTTTTGTTAGAATTTTATGGGATATTCAAAACCTGTTAAGGGAATTAAGAAACCTGTTCGGACGATTTCAGGTGTGACTCCGTTGGCTGTTGTGTTGGAACCGAAAAAGTGTGATCATGGGGGTTGCATATATTGCCCTGGGGGAAGAGATGTTCCTCAAAGTTATACAGATAAAAGTCCTGCGATTATGCGTGCACTTGCTTTGAAGTTTGATGCTTACAAACAAGTTAAGGCAAGGTTAAAGGTTTTTGAGATTATGGGGCATCCAACAGATAAGATTGAACTTATTTTTATTGGGGGGACTTTTTTGCAATATCCTAAAAAATATCAAAGAGATTTTGTTAAGGCTTGTTTTAATGCTTTGAATCCAAGAAAATCCAAGACCCTTGAGCAAGCTAAGAAATTAAATGAGAAGTCAAATCATAGATGTGTTGCGTTTTGCATTGAAAATCGGCCTGATAATTGTTCTGCTAAAGAAATTCAGAGGCTGTTGGATTTTGGTGTGACTCGTGTTGAAATTGGTGTTCAAAATCCTGATGATAAAATTTATAAGAAAATTAATAGGGGGCACACTGTTCAAGATGTTGTAGAAGCGACAAGGAGATTGAAAAATGCAGGGTTTAAGCTGGGCTATCATATTATGCCTGGGCTTCCTGGAAGTAATTTGAGAAAGGATTTGAAAATGTTTAGGAAATTATTTAAGGATTCAAAGTTTAAACCAGATCAACTGAAGATTTATCCGTGCCAGATTGTTCAAGGCTCGGTTCTTTCAAAAATTTACAAGAAAATTAAATATAAGCCATATAATGATAAACAGATTTCGCGACTTCTTAGAAAAGTTATGAGGGTTATCCCGGAATATTGTCGGGTTATGCGTGTTATGCGTGAAATTCCAAAAGAGAAAATGGTTTTTGAGCCAATTAAACTTGATTTAAGAAAAGATGTTGAGCAGGTTTTGAGGGCTTCTGGGAAAAAGATTAATGAAATTCGTATGAGGGAGATTGGTTTTAATAAAGAAAATCTTAATCTTGATTTGGAAATGAAAGTTTTAAAATATAATTCAAGTAATGGAAAAGAGTTTTTTTTGCAGATTGTGAATAAAGATAATATTTTGTTTGGGCTTTTGAGGTTGAGGATTTATTCAAGCCCCACCCGAACCCCCCTAAAAAAAAGTTGTTATTTTCAAACCTCCCAAAGAAAAATGAACACAGCAATTATTCGCGAACTTCATGTTTATGGTCAGGCATTAAAGATTGGGCAATATGAAAAAGGTCTTTCGCAGCATTCTGGGTTTGGAAAGAAACTTATGAAAAAAGCAGAAGAAATTGCTAAAAACCAAGGTGTTTCAAAGATAAAAGTGATTTCAGGAGTTGGAGTTAGAGAGTATTATAGAAATCTTGGATATGAATTAGATGGAAATTATATGGTTAAGAGAATTTAGTTTAGAAAATTAGTTTTTTATTGTTGCAAAATTTTACATAAAAATATATAAAGGTTAAGGGTTTTTTATTGTTGGCTTTTGCTATTTTACAATTAAAACAAAGCTTTTATATATGAAATGAAAATATTAACAACAAATTCTGCAGGGAATGATCGGTTTGGAGGTATTCATACTAGAAAACAAGAGCAGATAAAATATTCCCCACAGCACATTTTTCATATTATTGAATTGAATAAAGAAAAAAAGTATGTTTCACAGGGAAATTTTAATATTCATAAAATTAGCACTCTTGATCGTACAAATGGAAAAACAATTTTTGAAATATTAAACGAGTCTAAAAATTATTTAGAATTTAATCAATTTTTTGAGAAGTTAGTTAATGATTACCAAAATGTTATTAGAGATATTAATCCTGATGTGGTTCTTATTCCTGGAACTTCTTTAACTAGTTATTTTTTATTTAAAGCTTGTAGACGGGAAGGTATTTTAAACAAAGCAATTCAAGAATATGCAGGTGTTTTAGAAAAAGAAATTGGAAATTATACAGGTGATACTAGGTTTATTTTAGGGCAGATGGGAAAAGAATTTGTTTCAGATATTGCTTTAGATAATGTAACTTATATGTTTCCTTCTCAAATATGTAAAAAAGCAGTTGAGGAAGTTCATAAAATTACTATTAATAATGGACATATTGTTTGGAATGGTGTTTCTGAAGAATTTGTTGAAAGGGGATTTAATAGACAACCCCCTAATGAATTATCTTTAGGTTATGTTGGTAGAGTGCATCATGTTAAGAATCTGCCTTTTTTTCTAAGTTTAAATGAGAATATGAAACAAACTGCTAAATTAAAAATTATTACAGATATTTCAACTGCTGCTAAGAAACCCACTGGAAGGTCTTTACTTGAAAAAATGTCTGAAGGAGGAGTGTTTTATTATGCCCCAAGGTCTAAAAAAGAGCTGAAGAAGTTTTATGAAACACAATTGTCTGTAGCAGTAGTGCCTTCTTTTTTTGAAACTTATTGTAATGGGGCTATTGAATCTTTGGTTTGTGGGACCCCCACTCTTTTATCTGATAGAGCAGGAGCTAGTGAAGTTTATGAAAAATATGGTTTATCTAACTTAGTTTTTTCAATTGAAAATATGTCTTCATTTGAAACTGCTTTAATGAATGTAAAAGAAATGAATTTTATAATAGATAAAAATTTAGCAAAAGAGATTTATGAAGATTTAAAATGGGAGAAAGCAATTGTAAAATATAATGATGTTATTGAAGAGGTTATTTTAAAATTTAAATAGAAAGTATCTTACTAAGATTTTCACGCGACAACCAAGTTTTTCTCTACTCAATCATTGAAAAGTCGCTATTGTATAGAACTTTTGTCGCTGTTCAATTTAGATTTTTATCCGGGTCTCTGCTAGGCTTCTTAATTTTACCTTTAATTATCTTCTTCTACCCTGGCTTCTAAAATTATTGCTTCTTTTATTTAATGGTCTTCTAAAATTTGGTTTTTGATTATATGAATTTCTTGGTCTGTCATCATTGTTAAATCTTCTTGGTCTGTCTTCATTATTATATTTTCTTGGATTATTATTACTTCTTGGTCTGTCATCATTGTTAAATCTTCTTGGTCCTTTATTAAAATTATTTCTTGGGTTTTTATTGAACCTGTTATTTCTTGGTTGAGAAGTGATTTTTATTCTGACAATTTCTAATTGAGGCATTCTTTCAGGTGTGATTTTAATTTCTTTTGATGCTGTTAGATTTCTGAAATTTTCATAATCTCTGCTTGCTAAAATTGTTATTGCTTTTCCTTGTTTTCCTGCTCTTGCTGTTCTGCCTATTCGATGAATATAATCTTTTGATTCAATTGGGGTATCATAATTATAAATATGGGTTACACCTTTTATGTCAAGACCTCTTGCAGCAACATCTGTGCAAACTAAGACACCTAAACCTTTTTTGTGAAATTCTTCGAGGACTCTTATTCTTTTCTTTTGCTCGAGCCCGCCGTGAATTGCTTTTGCAGATATTCCTGCTCTTATTAAATTGTCTGCAATAAAATCTACATTTCTTCGAGTGTTGCAAAAAACCATTACTAAATCTGCATTTTCTTTTTTTAACAAGCTTACAAGCAATGAGAATTTTTTGTGGTCTGGCACATCATAGTAAACTTGTTTTAATTTTGAAGGATCAACATATGATTTTAAAGATATTCTGACTGGGTTTTTTGTATATTTTTTAGCAAAATAATTTAAGTCTTGGGAAATTGTGGCAGAGAACATCATTGTTTGTCTTTGTTTTGGGCATTCGTGGATTATTTTTTCAACATCTTTACTAAATCCCATATCAAACATTCTGTCTACTTCATCTAAAACTAAAAACTTAACTTTGTTTAATCTTAAAGTTCTTCTGTTTAAGTGATCTATGATTCTTCCTGGAGTTCCAACAAGAATATCTGTTATTGGGATTTTTTTTATTTGGGTTTCTATTCTTACTCCGCCATAAACAGATAAAACATGGAGGTTTTTATTTTGAGAAAAGTCTCTTATTGAATTTGCAACTTGCACTGCAAGTTCTCTTGTTGGAGTTAAAATTATTGCTTGGATTTCTCTGTTTGGTTTTAAATTTTCAATTATTGCAGATGCAAAAGCCAGTGTTTTTCCGCTTCCTGTTTCAGAACCCCCAATAATATCTTTTCCAGCTAATGCTGGGGGGATTGTTTGTTCTTGAATTTCAGTTGGGCTCTTAAATCCAACTTTTTTCAAAACATCTGTTAATTCTTTACTTAATCCTAATTTTGTGAATTTTTCCATTTTAATTGTCAATATGACTGAACAAAGATTCAAGAAATATTTCTTGAGCGTAAGTTCTTTAAGACATTTTACTGCTCAAGACTCACTAACTATTTGTTATATAATTATTAATTTTAGTAGTTTATAAAACTTGGTAATTGGGAAGCGCCCTGATCAGGAGAGTAGAGGGTATTAATGAATAGAATATAGTTAGAGGTTATTTGAAGAATCCATCTAAAATATTTCTTACCCCTTAAAATAAAATTAATAAAAATAAAGGGTAAGATTTATAAAGATTCAATTTTTAGATCATTTATGGTTTATATTTATAAGAAAAAAGTAAATAGAAAAGAATATTATTACTTGAGAGCATCTGAAACAAAAGGTAAAAAAACAATTGTTAAAGATGTAGCTTATTTGGGAAATGACATAGAGAACGTAAAAGAAAAATTAGAGAACTTATCTCAATACAAAGAACAAATTAGAAAATCTTATCGTAAACTTAATCTTTTTATCGAGTCAAACTATTATCTCAAAAAAGCGGAAAAACAAAAGTTAAGAAAAGATAAGTTCTTAGGAGAAAATCTTAATGAAATTGAATCCTGTAAGCTTCATTATAAAAATATTTTTAATAAAATAGACGCTAAGACCAAAGAGGAAATATTCAAGAACTTTATTATAGAATTTTCGTTTAATAGTGCTTCGATAGAAGGGAATACAATTAGTTTGAAAGAAGCAAGAAATCTCCTGCAAGAAGGAATAACCCCAAAGGATAAGACTTTGAGAGAAATTTATGATTTACAAAATACAGAAAAAGTATTCTTTCAGATAAGAAATAAATTAGAGACTAAAAAATTAGACCACAAATTAATTATTGAAATTCATGATAATTTATTAGAAAATATTGATCAAAGAAAGGGATATCGGACAAACGAGGTAAGAGTTGTAAAAAGCAATTTTAAAGCAAGTCCTGTACCTTATGTTAAAACAGATATGGATATGTTATTAAGATGGTACAATCAAACTAGAAATAAACTCCATCCTTTTGTTTTGGCTTCAGTTTTTCACCATAAATTTGAAAAAATACATCCTTTTATGGATGGAAATGGAAGAACAGGAAGAATGATTCTAAACCTTCTTTTATTAAAAAATAATTATCCCCCAATGATAATTTATAAAAAATATCGCAAAGAATA
>CAZTPM010000036.1:0-6622 GCA_964615065.1 Candidatus Woesearchaeota archaeon | reverse complement strand
TTGAAATTATTGCATTAGATTATTCTGAAACTGCAAAAGAAAAATTAAATAAAGCAGGTTGTAAAGTTTTGAATATGGTTGACGAAATTAAAAAAAATCCCGATGCAAAAGGATTGGAATTTTTAGAATGAAAAAAATAAATTTTTTACCTTCTAAATTCAAGAAAATTTAAAATGAAAATAATTAATGGGAAAAACGCGGTTTTAGGAAGACTTGCGAGTTATGTTGCAAAACAAGCTTTGCAAGGCGAAGAGTTTGTTATTTTAAATTGTGGGGAAGTTCTTGTAACAGGAAGTAGAAAAAATATTCAAGAGCATTACAAATTAAAAAGAGAAAAAGTTGGGAGTGGGCAAAAAGGCCCGAAAATTTCTCGCTCAGATTTTGAAATTGTTAAGCGAGCTATTCGTGGAATGTTGCCCGATCATAAACAAGGAAGGGGGAGAGTTGCTTGGAAAAGAATAAAATGCTATAATGGAGTTCCAAAAGAATTTGAAAGCAAAGAAAAAATAAGTTCTGGAAAAGAAAAAACAGGAAAGTTTATTTATATAAAGGAGATTTACGGAAAATGAAAATAATTAAATCAGGCAAAAGAAAACGTGCTGTTGCAAAAGCTGTTTTGACAGAAGGGGCAGGAAAAATTACCATAAATAAAAAACCATATAAAAACTTACAATTATTTGACAAATTAAAAATCGCAGAGCCATTAGAACTTACAAAAAAAGTTTTAGGGAAATTAAAATTTGATGTAGATATTTCTGTGCGAGGAAGCGGAGAAAAAAGTCAGGTTGAAGCGGCACGTGTTGCTTTATCAAGAGCAATTATTGAATTTACAAAATCAAAAGAACTTAATGATGTTTTTGCTGCATATGATAGAAATCTTTTGGTCGCAGATGTTCGAAGAAAAGAAGTTTACAAACCTGGGGATTCGAAGGCCAGAAAAAAAAGGCAGAGTTCAAAGAGATAAATTTATTGGAACTTGATAGGCGTGAGTAGAAAAAAAACAATCTCCAGAATATAGTGTTGAAGATAAGATTTATAAAAAATATGTTAAATCAAGACAAAGAATTCTTTTTCTGTTCTCTCCCCTTCAGGAACTTTGGGAATTGAATCTTCAACTGTTATTTTTTCAATTCCCCTAAAACCAATTAAATTTTTTCTTAAAATATCTGCTGTGTCTTGCTTAAGAAAACCCAATATAAAAAGTCTTAATTTTCTTCCTGCATAAAATATGTTGTAATGTCAGATGTGCAAAGGAATTCATCAAATAAATTTTCATCATATTCAAAAGGATTAAAAATTCCGTATCTAAAACTGTTGTTTTTTCTATTTTTAACAAACCAATTTTCACAAGATCTTTTTAATCTTCTTTCGCTTAGAAAATCCTTTTTTCCTAATGTTTAGGTAATAAAGAAAACACCATACTTAAAATTGTTCCTTTCTTTTTTTGAGGAGATTTCTATTTTGATGCGCAAAAATACAACACACCCTCTTTTTGAAATATCACGTAAGATAAATTTGATTTAAGTATAAAAATATTTGTGGACTTAAAGAGATAATTAAATCTTTTTTATCCCTAATTTCTCCAACTTATCCTGAACATGGTTGAAGAGTGTTGAAGAAATCAGTGGTTGATGCTCGCCTTGATGTGTTTGGTGGTCGAACTTTATTTTTCCCAAGTATGTTTGGTTTGTTAAAATCTTTTTCACCCCATTCACAGAAAACCCATATTTCTTTGATAGTTTTGTCAAACTTATTTTGTTATTTAAGAATTCTTGGAAAAGTTCTTGAACTTGAAGCGAGTTTTCAGCTTGAATCATTTTTTTGTTTTCTAATTTATATCCAAAAGGTGCACGCGAAACAACTTTTCCATCTCTTGCTTGTTTGTCCATTGAAAACTTTGTTCGCTCGCTTGTAACATTTCGTTCAAATTCTGCAAAAGCTGAAATAACATGAAACATTAACTTACCTGAAGCAGAAGTTGTCTCAATCTTGTCTTGTAATGAAACAAAATCAATATTCCATTGTTTAAGTTTTTCAATTGTTTCGATTAAATCAATCAAACTTCTGGAAAACCGGTCTAATTTGTAAATAAAAATTGCCTGAAACTTTTGAACTTCTGCATCTTTAAGCAATTGCACCATCTCCGGCCTACCCTTAATATCTTTTCCAGACCTTCCTTCATCTTTGTAAATTCTAAACAAATCATAACCAAGTGCTTTTGCATAATTTTGCAAAGCTTCTTCTTGCGCAGCTAAAGAAACACCCTGTCTTGCTTGTTCTTCTGTTGAAACACGAACATAAATTGCTGCGAGAGGTTTTTGAATTTGGGGAGTCATTCAGCCCCCCATTTAGACAGCTGTTTAAACATTTGTTTGTTATTTTTGTAAAGAATTGTGTGAATTCCAAGTTTTTTTGCAGGTTCTATATTCCAAATTTGGTTATCAATAAAAATTGATTCAGAGGGTTTTGTTTTTAGTTTTTTTAAAATAAGTTTATAAATTTTTGGGTCTGGTTTTCTTAAACCCATATCGCACGTAATAACAACAGAATTAAATTTTTTCATTCGTTTTTTTGGGGCATGAACTTGTTTCGACAAATGCCATTGATTTGACAAAATTCCAATTTTGTAACCTTTTTTTCTTAATTTAAATGTAAATTTATAAAGTTGCTTGTTTGTTTTGAATATTTTTCTGTAGGCCTTAAAAAAAAGTTTCTCAATTTCTTTTTGGGGTTTTTTCAAATTTTGTGCTATGACTTTAAGAAGAAGTTCTTTTGAAATCTGGCCAGTTATTGATTTAGCATAAACAATATCAATTGAATCAAAATATTTATCAAAGGAAATTTTAAGTTTGGATGCAATATATTCGTGCACACCTTTTGTATTGTAACAATCTTTTCTTTTTGTTAGTGGTTCTCCTACCTCCAAAATACCACCAATATCAAATACAATAGATTTTGTACTAAAACCACTCTTCTTACCTACCTCTTTCATTTATATAATTGTGCACTAAGGTTTATAAATTTATGGTGCACGTCGCCTAAGGGTGCCCTAAGTGAATGATTTTACATATGAATTCAGTATTTTTTAAATATATTTTAGATTGTGTAAGTTTTTATAAAGATTATGTTAGTTTAATTTAAATGAATCTTAAAAAATTTGTTCTTTTTATCTAAAAATTAACCACCTGCTAAAGATAACACAAGAAATAGATTCTCTGACAAAAAAAGACTCCTGAAAAAATAGTTTCAGATATTAAAAAATTGCATGTGACACAATCAAAATATTGTTTGCAATCAACCAATTAAAGAAAGGCAAGAAAATATCTATAACAACAGAGTCCTTTTATGATTTGGGTAAAAAGGGTTCTAATACTTATTCAAAAAAGAAAAAAGATTTAAGGAAGAAAATTCCTTTTTTTTAAATTGAACATCGTACACTAAGGTTAGTTTAGTTAACAAATGATTGGTTTATTTTTCTGAATATTTTTTGCGCTCTTTTTTTAGGGTTTTTTCTTTCTTTAAAAAAAGTGTGCTCCTACAAAAAAAACATTGTTTAAGGGTGTTTGGACAGCTGTTTAAAGGTGTTTATGGGTGTTTTTTTGAAGAAAATAACAAAAAACACCTGTTTTTTGCAAAATCTAAGAGAAAAAATTTTAATTTTTTCGACGATAAAAAGATATTTTAGCGACGGAGCAAAACATATTTAAAGTTTGTTTTACAAGAATAATTATGTTTTTTGGTTTTTTTGGAAAAAAAGAAGTAAAACGTGTTGAAGAAGACACAAAAAAAAGTTTTGAATCTGTAAAAAAAGATATAAATTCTATTGGAGAATGGATTAAACACTTTAGTTCTGAAAAAGATTTACAAAAAAAAGAAATCTTTGAAATAAAAGAGGTTTTATCGTCGGTGCAAAACGAGCTCGAAGGTTTAAAAAATGTTATCTCTATTATGAATGAATTAAAACCAAACAAGATTTTTGGAAAACACAAACAGCTGTTTAAAGAAAAAATAGCTGTTTGTGCTGTTCAAACAGGTGTTCAAACAGGTGTTCAAACACCAAATTTTGATGGTTTTTCAATAACTGAAAGAACAATCGTTTGGATTCTCCTAAATAGTGATTTAAAATTAAGTTATGATGACCTTGCAGCAATACTTGGGAAAGAAAGATCCACAATAAGGGGCCAAATAAATTCAATAAAGCAAAAAAGCAATTTAATTGATGAAATAGTTGAGAAGAATGGTAAAAAACGTGTATTTATACATGAAAACATAAAAGAAAAATTTCTCAAAAAGTCAAAAGTGAGAGTTAAAACAAACAAAAAAATAGAAGAAAAAATAAAATTAAAGAAGAAAGTGTGAGTTTTGTAAGTAAAAATCAAATAAGAATTGTATTTTAAAGATTAAATAATAGTTATTCGGTGAAGGGGGTAACTTTTTGTTTTTATAAATCTCTTAATTGGAGAATTGTTGAAAGTGAGGCTATTTTTTTCAGATTTTGAGATATTGTAAGGTTAATGGTTTTGTTATTTATCCTTGTTTTTTCAACAGGAACGCCTTTTTTTATTATTTGTGTGACATAATCCCGAATAGAACTCTCTGTAAGGTTTAATTGCTTTGAGAGCACCTTATAATTGGACTTTCCCTTTTCTTGATCTAATTGGTATATGGTTGAAAAAACAAGAAACTCTTGTTCTGTTAATTGTTTAAATTTTTGCCTTATTTCTTTTTTAATGTTATCTAAAGAATTTATAATCTCTGATGCGTTTTCAATTGGATTTTCAGTAAAATAAGGATTTCTGTCTGTCTGTCTGTCTGTCTGTCTGTCTGTCTGAACCCCTTGATTTCCAGTGGAAAAAAAGCTATTTTGACCTTTTAAAGCCTTAGAAGGCAAATTCTGTGTCGGAGTTGTCTGATTATGTGTCGGAGTTGTCTGATTTTCAGAATCATGTGTCTGGGTGTTTTTTTGTGTTATTTTTAATATAATTTCACATATTTCACTCATTTGGTTACGCGTTTTTGCAATTTCAAACCTTAAACTATTTATTTCTTGTTTTAAAAAATTCATGTCTGCCTTAACTTTTTGAAAAGCGTTTTGTATTAAATCCATATAAATTCTTGTTTATTTAAGTATAAAAATTTTAGTGTGCTAAAGTATTAAAATTGTCGAGGTCTTTAAAGAATTTAAATGCTTCATCACTTAGTTTCCAGCGCGATCTTTGAAAGTATTTTTTACCTTGTGGGTTTTTGTTTATTTGGGTTACAAGCTTTTTTGATTTTAATTCTAATAATAATTGTTTTGTATATTCTTCATCTCGTGCAATTTCTTCTGCCAAATGTGCTGTAAAAATTGGTTTTGGTGAAATAGAATAAAGGAAAGCAAGGATCTGTTCAAAGATTTTTCGCTTTTTTTGTTCAGAGATTCTCATTAGGAAAAAAAGGTTTTTGATCTTATAAGTTATTCGGTTTAAAATTAAAAGAAATTATTTTTTCCCTTCTTGTTTTTCTTGTGGTTTTAAGGAGGGCATTGGCATATGGAGTGGTAAGTTTAATTCTTCTTCAAGTTGAAGTGCTTTAAGGTTTGTTTTTCTTAAAATAATATTAAATAAGTTTGTTCTGAAATCTTCGGGTGTTTTTTTATCTTTCCATTGTTTGAAAATTTCCCGAGCTTGTTTTGGTTCAACACCAAAAACTACATTTCCAGCCATTTCTATTTTAGCAAATTTTGGTTCATAGTTTATAGCATAAGTAAATTTAACAGCAATTATATCTTCTTTGATTTTAAATGATGTTGTTTTAATTTCTTTAAGGTCTTCTATGTTTATATTTGTTGTAAGTTTTAATTTTTCAACCTTATCTAAAAACTTTTCAACATTAATCTTTGTAAAATTAAATCCCATTATTTTCATTTTATTTATAGTATTAGATTATTTTAAGTTTTTAAATATTTAGGTATTTGTTATGAAATTTTATTTGTTATATTAATTTACACTGTGTGATTTATCAAATTAAGTTTAGGTATTTTAATATAATTTAATATAATTTAATATAATTATATTAAATCTTCTTCAGAAACAATTACAAAATCACCAACAGCAATAATAGCATTAAAAGGTATTAATAACTCTTTTCCAGAAGTTATTTCTAAATTCAAATTTCTTGTGTAAGGTGTTGAATCTTTTACAATTAAATTAATTAATTCACCTGACTTTGTTTCAAAAGTAATATCTTTTACAAAACCTAATCGTTTACCCTCTTTTGTCACAATCATCTTTCCTGAAAGCGATTCAAAAGTTGTTCTATTTTCTTGCATGTTTTAGACAGCTCTTTTAATTTTATAAACTTTTCTGTGAAAGGATATAGGTTTGAAAGGATATAGATTTCTTGATATATTAGTTTTTATAATAAAATTTTGTTAAAATAATGTTAATTTATTTTATTTGAAAATTTAGTAAAGTGTTTATTGTTTATTTAACCCTCTCTCACCCCTTGATTTCTTATAGAAGTATTTATAAAGAAAAATTAAATTTTTTTATTTATATTTATATTTATATTTATTTATATATTATAGAATAATAATAATAATAATAATAATAATAATAATAATAATAATAATAATAATAAT
>CAZTPM010000035.1:0-6820 GCA_964615065.1 Candidatus Woesearchaeota archaeon | reverse complement strand
TTTTGCAGAACTTGGGCAAAGAGCAACAATAATGCAACAACAAGGTTCAAAAATTCTTGGAGATATTAACACTGTTTTACGAAGTGTGTTAAATATAATTTATGATTTGAAAGATTTTAGAATGCGTTTAGGGCATTATTCTGCTTTGAAATCTGAAGATAAAGGAAGAATAGAAGCAGCGATTTTAAGTTTAAAACAAATTTGGATGGACAAAGTTGACATTACAAAAGGTAATTCTTCACTTAAGGCGATGGCGTTTGGCCAAGCAGGTTTTACAACTTTACTGGATGCTTTTCTTGTCGTGAAAACAGAAAAAGATGTTGACAAACTTGATTTGAATGATAGAGTAAAAAGAATTCTTAAACCAAGAATTTTTGAGTTTGATTCTTGGATTAAGCAATCTGAAAAAGAGCTCAGAAAAAGATATGAATTAGAAAAAACATATTTAAGAAGCCAAGTGAATAGTTTAAAACTTTATTCTCGTTGGGCAAAACCATATTTGAAAGCAGCTTCTCAACTTGAAATGAAAAGCGACGATAGAAACGCAGCTCTTGTAAAAACTTTTAACACCTTATTATCAGAATTAACTTTACTCGGAAAGAGAAAAATAGATATAAAAAAATTAGCAATTCAAGGAGATTTGCCAAAGGATTTTCAAAAATTAAAAGTGAATAGAGATTATTATAGTTGTGTTTTAGTTGAATTTAAGTTTAGGGGAATTCCGCAAAAAGTGGGAGGTCAATCTCATTATGTTTTTGGAGGCAGAACAGAAGTAATTTTCAAATCATATGCTTTAAACCAAGACGAGTTAAATGCATTAGATCAAGAACTTGAAAAATCAGATGTTGGTGAAGTTTTAAAACTTATTGAAGGTTCTGCAGGAGAAAGTTTAGAACAACTTCAGGATGAAATTAATTTCTTTTTAGACGAAGATTCTCAAGAAAATTCAGATTCTGAAAAAAATAGTTCAAGTGATGAACCAAATCCTTTTTTAGCTTTAATAGGAAAATATAACCAGAAATCTCAAATTAAAGAAGACAAAAAACAAAACCCAAAAAAACAAGAATCAAAAGAAATATTTGTAACTAAAGATACTTGGATTGAAAAAGAACACCTAAGAAAATTTGCAGCAGAAGACGCAAAAGAAACAATGTTTAGTTTATTTGATATTTATAAAAAAGCCCACGGCATGGCAAGTTATACTTAGAGGAGATAAGTTTGCTTTTTATTCTAAAATAGTATGAAAGATTAACTAAAGTTCGCATATGATCATGTTAAGATGCTTCGCCCAAATTAAAAATTTTATTTTCTTTCCTGCCCATTGGGAAAAAGTGCTCCCAAAAAGTTTAAAAATAGGTTTTCTTTAGCTAAACAAGAGGTAGATGCCTCAGTTAATTCTGAGTATATTAAGATGGAAACCATATTAGAGTTTTTAGAAAACAAGATATATCTTCCAGGATATGTGGGAATCTTAGGTCAAGATTATGACAAAAGAAACGGAGTTTTTGATTTTAAACCCATAGAACCTCCCGTTGCTAAAATTGTAGATTATTTTACTCCCAGAGGAGCCCATATATTTCTTTCTCAGGCAGGGCTTTGTTTAATAGAAAATATATTGAAAACAGAAGATTTTGATATGAATATTCAAGATTATAGGGATTTAACAATGCAAGGAAGGATGAAAATTATAGAATTAAATCAAAAATACAGAAAAGAATTAAGATTAGATAAAAATCTTCAAGGAAGATTAGATTTAACAAAATTAAGATGGGGAAAGACACCAATAGTTAATTTTGATTTTGATATAGGAAATAAAGGAGTAACTGGAAATTTCGTATGTATTCTTGCACCAAAATCAGTGTTTCAGACAAATGCAAATATTTTAAGAAACTGATTATTTCATCAAAATTAAATCGCACTTTCTCTTATTCTATTGCTTCGGACTTCCATCCTCAGCCCCACCCTAAATAAAATTTTTAACTTCTCTTAACAAGATGTTATGTGCAATTCAAAAAATATCTTTCTTCAAACACCCCAAATAAAATTAATACTATCAATGTAAATAGAAATTCTTTTTTTCGAAGAATGAGAAAAATATGAAACATCTTTGATGTTACTTTTTACTGTTATCATAAAATCCAGTATTACCAAAGTAATAACCGGAAACACGCTTGCAGAATGTCCGAAGACTTAAGGCATTCCTTAGCACTTAAAATATAAAAACTATACTCTTATTTAAATTTTTCTTTTCTCTAAAATTTTAAACCCCAAAAATAAGATTAGCTCCTGCAGAAATTAAAAAGGAAAATAAAACCAAAGCAAAAGAATGTTTTAATCCTGCTTTTGCATTTCCTTCTGAAAGTTTACCAATAGTCAATCCTGTAAACAAACCCTGAATTAAAAGTAAATACAAAAAAGCATTTGCCATTTCACTTGCTTCAACAGGAGCCCCCCCGCTCATAGAAATTCCGCCAAGTCCGGCAATAGCACTTTCCCCACTTGTATCACCCCCTCCAATTCCACCAATCATAGGCATAATTGCAAATTGCATAACCAATACAATAATTATGAAAACAAAAAAGATAATATATCCTTGAACAACTAAAGTAGAAATTGTAGCTTTTTTTTCTTTTTTTAATTTATCAGAAAGACTCACAGCTTCTGTAACAGATTCAAGAATTTCTCCAATATTTCCACCTGCTCTTTCAGCTTGCCCAATTAAAGTCAAAGCCCTTGAGATAATTTTATTGTTTACATCTTTTGCAAAAACTTGCAAAGCAGGATTTAAAGGGATTCCTAAAGAAATTTGATTAGCTAATTTTTTAATATTTCCTGTAAGAACACCATATGATTTTGTTCTCATATTAATTATGCTTTTACTAATCGCCGTCCCTGTTTTAACACTTTCAACAAGATTTCTTGAAAATTCTAAAAACATAACTTCTTTTTCATTTGCGATTCTTATTTGATTAACAACAGTCATAACAAAAGGAAGAGCAGCTACTAAAAGAGAAACTCCAAAAACAAAAAAGAAAGCTTTTGTTCCAGCTAAAGCCAAGGCAACAGCCATGATTATCCCTGCAAGAATTAAACCTATTTTGTGTGATTTTTTTAAACGCATTATTCATTTGCCTGCTTTAAATGTAAAAAAGTCATAAAAGCAATATTTATTAGAGTGACTCCTAAAACAGCAATTAAAGTAATCATTGACGTGCTAAGTGAAATTCCAAGTCCACTCATTTTCATCATCATAAGCAAAAGCATTATAATCATTGGAGCAGCAATAACAACACTAATATAAATATCCATAAAAGTTTCAGCAGATTTTGCACTTTTTTCTTTTTCAATTCTATGTTCAAAAAGCAAAGTTTCTGCTCGTTTATCAAAAAATTCAGGAAGGTCTCCTCCAGAACTAATTGTAGTAGACAATCCATTTAATAATTCTGAAAGTTTTTTACTCGGTCCATTATATGAAACATTTTTCAAAGCAGTAACTAAATCATCTCCATAAATATTGATTTCATTTATAAGTTTTGTAAATTCTTTTTCAAGAAAAGGATATTCTTTTGTTGAAATTATTATGCTAAAAATTTTCGTAGGGTCGATCATTGAGCCAGAAATTGCAGCCATGTTAATAGTTGCAAAAGGAAGTTCATTATTAATTTTTGTTTCAATTGATTTTTTCTCTAATGAAGGATAAAAATACATAAACAAATATATTCCTATAGGAATTAAAAATAACATCCAGAAAACCTTGAAGAACCTTGTTCCGATTGCCTCTGCAGATTTTGTAATAAAGGGAATTGTAGGTCCGAAATCAAAAAACAAAAAGAAAACAAAAAGAAAAATAGCAACAAAAATAGAAATTAATGTTGAAAGAAAAATAGTTGAAATATAAGCAATAGGTGGGAAATGCAAATTAGCTTTAATCAAATCCCTTTCTAGAGTTTCAAACATTTTTTTATTTAAAAGTTTCTTTGCTTGTCTCCCAAAAATTTTACTTGACTCTTGAACATATTTACTTGGCTTTTTTATTTTCTTTGGCTTTAATTTTTTTTCCTCCTTTTTCTTCAATCTTCTTAAAGTACCTTTATCAATTTCTGAAACTTCTTTTAAACTTTTTATTAGTAATTTATCTTTTTTAAACCCCCCCTCAAGGGGTCTTGCAAGATTTATTTTTTTTAATTCAATTAAAACAAAATCGTTAGTTTTTTTTAAAGAACTCCTGAGCAAGTCAAATTGGGTTTTAACTAATCTTTTTTCTCTTGCTTCTTTTACTTTTTCAAAATATGTAAATAATGAATTTAATTCTCTTGAAACTTTTTTCTCTTTCAAAATATTGTTTTTTAATTCTTCAAATGAAACTTTTTTTTCAATACTCATTTTATTAAGTTTACAATCTGTTCTTGTATTTGCAACATGTTTTTTTTCAAACTAATAAATTTTTCATAATCTTTTTGTTCATATGCTTTTTCAAGTTCTGGAGCAGAATCTTCAAGGGTCTTCACTAATTGATTAAGAAATTCAATTTCCTCTTTTTTCATGTTTAAACTAAAGAATATAGATTATTAAATATTTTGTTATGTGTGATTTAGAATTTTGGTTAAGGAGAGAAGGGGGGAGGTTTATTTTTAGATGAACTATTAATTCCAGTGTAGTTTTTCGTATTCGCTTTGTTCTTGTCTATTTTTTGGTATTGATGAATTACCATTACGAACAAAAAAACTTTCAGTTCCTTCAAAAGTAATAAATACAGGTCTCCCACTTTTTGAAATTTGAATTAAACAGATTTCTTTATCATCAACTTTTGGGAAAGTTACTTTGAGATATTTTTCAAAATAATCTCCTAAGTATTTTTTTACAATTTGTCTCAAATGCAATTCAAATCCGTCAATGTTTTGTTTGGTTAATGTTTGTATATCTTTTTCAAGTCCAAGCGTGTTGTTGTCGTCATCAACACCAATAATTAATGTTCCGCCTTCGGTATTCAAAAATGCAGAAATAGTTTTAGCGATGACAAATTCTAATTTTTTATTAACAATTCCTTCTTTTAAATCAAATCGCAGTGTTGATTTTATTTCTAATGTTTCATTTTCCCCGTTTAAAATCATCTCTTTGACTTTATCTTCTTTCTTGTCTTCCTTGTGTTTTAACTCAATTCTTTTTTTCAATTCTTTAAAAATAGCATTTGCTCTTTTTTCCAAAAATACAAGATAATCATCACTTTTAACGCCAAAATTATCTAAATCTTCAATTAGATGAGATTTTATTGATGTTGGCAATTCTTCATTTTCATCTAAAAAGTCTTGAATATAAATTGATGGTGCTTTTGCTTTTATTTTTCTTTTATTTAAATCTGCACTTACTAATGTAATATTAACAAGGCTGTTTTCATTTCCAATATTATTTTTTCTTAGATATGCTTTTGGAAAAAAGTGATGATAATTTTTACTATTTGCTACTTTTAACCACGAATTATCTAAAATTACTTTTCCATTATCTTGAAAATCTTTTGGCTCGTGGTATGCCAATAAACACAAAATTGCTTTACAATAACTACTTCCAGCACTAAAACCTATTTCAATTAAATCTTTTGGAGAACTCAAATATACTTTTACATCTTCATAATTTGGTCTATTGCCTTTTAGTATTTCATCAATTCTTTTTATGTCCTGTGCGAGTTTTGATTCTGTTGAACTGGAATATCTAAAAGATAAGGACATTCTCCAAAAAAATTCTTCTAAAAACTTTATTTGTTCTCCTTTTGGTTTTTCCTTTTGGAAATAAAAGAAATATGCGAAAGGAACGAGTAGAGAGTCATAAGGTAAAATTGCAGAAACAGGAATACGGTAAACAGAACGGAAATAATCAACACTTTCTTTTAGGGAAGAAATGACATCGTCCCAAATATCAATTATTGCTTGTTTATCCAGCTGTAAAATAACTTTTCTTTTACATTCTTTATTTTTGCTCAAAATAAGGGATATAACGCTTAGAATTACTGAACTTGAAATAGTGTCATATTTTCGTTCTTCCAATTCTTTTAATAATCTTTGAAATCTATCTTCCATATCAAAATCTTGTTCTTCGTCATAGGTTTTAGCTGACATAATTTCAAAAAGGGTTAATGTTTGTCCGCCAGTATTTATTCTTGTAAATACTTCAATGGCTGAATCTATATCTTCTTTACGAAGAACGATTGTTGAAAAATCGTAAGTGGAAAATGTTTGAGAATATTGATGTATTCTTTTAAATTGTTCATCAGAATATTTTTCTTTAATTTCAAGAAGATTATCATTAAAGTTTAAAACTTCATGGAGTGTAATAAATGCACCTTCTTCTGATTTTTCTGAAATGACAAGTTGGTTGTCATTATTTTCAACATCGCCATCTAAATCTACATAAATGTCTGCATAATTTGTTATCTTCTTCTCACCTTCTTTTTGAATTTTTGCACCCAAAAAAGCCGCATAAAGTGATGTAATTCTTTGTTGTCCATCTAAAACATATTGAACTTTAATATCATCAGGAATAACAGGTAGTTCAAGATTTCCAATATTCTTTATGTCGTTTAATCGCTCATTTGTTTCCCATAAAATAAAAGTTCCAATAGGATAACCCTTTAATATACTATCAAGTAATTTTGCGGTTTTATCCAAACTCCAAACAAAGTTTCTCTGAAATTTAGGAACCTTAATTTGTCCTTTTTGAATTTCAGATATTAAATCAGTATATTTTTTTGAGTCTGGTTTTGGTTGTTTGTTCATACTGTATAGCCAACAGACATATGTCCTACCCTAAAATAATCTCTTAAAATCAA
>CAZTPM010000034.1:0-6922 GCA_964615065.1 Candidatus Woesearchaeota archaeon | reverse complement strand
ATTGATAAAAACAACCTAAAGGTTGCAAAAGATTTATCAAAAGTTGCAGAAGTTGGAAACCTAACAAAAATGAAAGCAAGATTTGTTATTATTGATTCAACCCAATTAATGTTCATGCTTTTAGATGATGAAAAATTCCATCCAAATTATGACCTTGGTATTTGGCTTAATACTACTTTCTTTGCTCAAGCATTAGAACAATTATTTGAATTGGCTTGGAAAGACCTGAAGAAAATTTAAGTGTATTACAATAATTCTTAAAAGGGTATTTAGATAATAGAAATAAAAATTTTTAGAATATTTACCTAACTTGATGCGAGATTTAATACAAAAATATTCTTTTACCAAATTAGGATATTTCAAAAAAGTAAATGAACATTACGAAAAATTAACTTTTCACGAAAAATTATTTTTTGGAAAAGTATAGAAGGAAACATTTTAGAAAATTTGGGAGTAAAGTTTATCTAAAACTAGCACAATAATTTTTAAAGAGGGAAATTATTAGATTAACCTAAAATTATAAATATGAATTTATTACACGAGTGTGAGCAAGTGCAATTACAAATCAAAAAACTTTAAATATACTATTTTCCTTGTTATTTTGAAAGGAGGTGGAAAATGAACGCTGTAGAAATTTTAGCATTAATTTTTGTGATAGTAGTTATTCTCAAGATGGCAATCATCTTAATTAGCAGGAAATCTTGGGAAGGTTTTGCTAAGAAGATTTATTCTAAGCCGGCTTTACTTTTTGTTGTAGAGTTTATACTTAGTATTATAATCTTTTATTACTTGTTGCAAACATTAAGCATCGTAACAATAATGGCTTGTGTACTTTTAGGTGCTATGTTAACAGGAATGAGTTTTGCATTTTTTGCAAAAGAATTTTCTCCAATAATTGGAAAAATTATGAAAGCAAATGTTTTGAAAAAAGCTTGGTTCCTTATGTTAATTTGGTTTGCATTAGCTATTTGGGTTTTAATCGCCTTATTTTAATTTAATTTTTTTAATTTTTCTTTTTTTATATTTTTTAATATAGTGTATAAACTATAATAATTCTTTTAAAGAGAGTATTAATGGGAATTATGAGAAAAATTAGTTTTGTTGTTGGGAAAAAAGATTATTGAATAATTCCTTTAAGTTCTGGCATTTGTGCTTCTATAAATTCTATTATTTCTATTTTGTATTTTGGGTTTAAAGATATTGCTTTGTAATTTGGTTTTTTATGAATAATTATCCAACCCATTTTAACAAGTTCTTTTATTATATTGTCTAAATTTTGAAATCTTTTGAAATGTTCTAATCTATCATATTTAGCTCCCCAATTTTTTTTACTAAATGCTAATTTAAACATGAGTTTGGCTTTTTCTTTTTCCATAAAAATACAAGGAAATATGTTTTTTAAATGTTTCTAACTTTGATAGTTGTGTATTAAAAATGGAAACATTTATAAATATTAATTAATATCTACAAACAAGTATTAATAATACCTGAAAATGAAAATAAAAAAAGATAAATCTGCATTCTTGGAATATGTTGGAGATACTCCTCAGTTAAGGGTTTTGGATTTTTTTATTGGAAATCATTTTTTTGATTTCCCACTTACTGAAATTGCAAGAGAGTCTGAAGTTAGTTATAATTCTTTAAAAGTTGTTCTTCCAAAATTTCTTGAAAGAGAGATTTTAGTTAAATCGCGAAGAGTTGGAAAATCTGATTATTATAAATTTAACATGGAAAATGAATTTGTGAAAAATATTATTAAAATTTCTTGGATGCTTGTTAAAAAGGATTTGTTTAGGGAAGTTGAGGTAAAGGTCTAATTTGTCTCGCTGTCGCTACGAAATCGGCTTTGCCAGATTTCTTCGTTAAGATATTCTAATAATAAATAAATTTCATCATTAAAATTAGTGTGTATACTATGAGTTCAATAATGTGTGGATTTTTTATTATTAACGGTTTTTAATCTCTCGCTTTAGCGAGGCAATTCAGAAAACTAACATCTTAAACCCACTGAGTTTCTATAATTGATGTGGGGAAGGGGAAAGTTTAAAGAGATTGGGTTGTTTTGGGGGGGAGATGGGAAAAGAGAAAGGAAAGAAAAGTTTTTTGTATTGGGCGTTATGGATTATAATTGTTCTTATTGTATTATATTTTTATGGAAATTATAGAGAGAAATGGAAAGAAGAAAATTGTGATTTGGAATTTAATACTTATGGATATACAGATGGTTGTGCAGATGCTTGTTCTGTAAAATGGGGGGATAATGGTTTTCAAGGTGTTTCAGCAAGTTATTTTGAAGATATTAATAGTGTTTATTCTGATGATTTTACTAAAGAAATATGTGTTTGTCATTGTGAGGGTTGTAGAGAGAGATAAATCTAAAAATATAAAATTCTTAAAAGAATTATGAAAGAAGAAAATAAAAATTATTTAAGAATGTCTTTAGAAGATTTAGAATCCTCCAAAATACTTTATTTATCTAAGAAGTATCCTCAAGCTATTTTCTTGTTACAACAAAGTATAGAAAAGACTACCAAAGGGATTACTGGAATTTTTAAACACGCACACAGAACACCAAATATTTACAAGGACATGGTAAATGATGAATTGAAAAAAGGGATTGAAATTTTAAAGAAGCTCTCTGTAAATAATGAACAAAAACTATTATCATGTATCACCACAATTAAATCATTATTGTCTGAAATAAATTCGGGTAGATTGAATTTGAAAGTGGGCAGTATTTCTGTTCCAAATTTTCTCTTACAACATATTTTATCTCCTCATGCAAATTCCATAAGATATCCTCAAGGAAAATACAACCCTCTTACAAAATATACAAAGGATTGTTTTCTAATTAAACATTATGATGAAATCTATGACTTACAAAGAAAATGTTTAGAAGAATGCTTTAAATTTATCCCACCCAAAAAACTTAAAAACTCCCCACCCTCTTTTATTTTTGTAGACTAGGTTGGCGGGTTAGCCCTCCGCTATTTGCAAACGGGCTTTAGGCAGACTGCAAGGAAGTCGGTGACAAGTGATTTAAGAAAGTCTTTGGTTGATGCTGACGCTTTGT
The DNA here is from genome assembly GCA_964615065.1 of Candidatus Woesearchaeota archaeon. Lineage (GTDB taxonomy): Archaea > Nanobdellota > Nanobdellia > Pacearchaeales > GW2011-AR1 > JAHILJ01. The sequence continues at coordinate 3,849 of CAZTPM010000034.1, read as the reverse complement.
CTGATTTGATCTTGCATATGCGAACTGGGTCAGGCCTTGATCGGAGCAGCCCTAAACATTTGTTAAGGTGCTTATCAGGTCGCAAAGTTGAGTTAATTCAAAGGTCGCTTTCTTGATAATCTTTGAGCTGGCTTCTGGGTCTACGATAAAAAGAACCTGCTGGTTCTTTTTGAATCTCCTCAAATTGCAGAACAGCGATTTCTAAATGCCTCCTGTGAAATCGCATGGAATGGAAACCCAAAATTTCTTTTGAATCTCCTCAAAGTGCGGAAAGGCGATTTTGAAATGCACTCAATAAAATCGCATGGAATGGAAACCCAAAATTTCTTTTGAACTTCCTCGAATTGCGGAACAGCAGTTTCTAATTGCCTCTTGTGAAACTGCGAGAACACCTGCTGGTTCTTTTTGAATCTCCTCGAATTGCGGAACAACAATTTCCAATTGCTTATGTGAAACTATGCGCAAAAATTAAAGAAGTTTATTTAGGTAATTAAACCCAAAATTAATAAACTCGATTTCATTATTTTATTTATGAAAAAAAGAGGTCAGTTTTATTTAATCACGGCGGTAATTATAATTACAACAATCATTGCTTTTGTTACTATATCAAATTATTACAAAACAAAAAGTTCTGTGCAAATTTATGATTTAAAAAAAGAATTAGAAATTGAATCATCAAAAGTTTTAGATTATATTGTTCAAAGTTCAGAAACCGGCACATTGGATAAGTTCACAGCAAACTTTTCTCAATATGCTGGAAACCAAGTTGAAATAATTTACATAACAGATGCTTCGGGAAGTTTGGAAGTTTACAAATATAACGAAGGAGTAAAAATACCATATGTTCAATTTACTGGAACAAATCAAATCACAATTTCTTTAGATGGCTATAACTATAAATTTGAAATGACAGAAGGTCTTGATTTTTATTTTATAATTTCTCAAACAATTGGGGGTGAACACTATGTTGTTACAAACTAAATCAAAAAAAGGCGTGAGCATTATGATTGGATATATTTTGTTAGTAAGTTTTTCAATTATTATGGGTGCAATAATTTACCAAAATTTGAAAACATATGTTCCTTCAGATTCACTTGATTGCCCTGATAGTGTTTCAATTTTTTTGAAAGAATATTCTTGTGAAAGTTCTGCAAAAGGGGGTGTTCATCTTAACTTAACTTTGAAAAACAACGGGAAGTTTAATATTGCAGGTTATTTTATTCACGCAACAAATGAAACTGGCCAAGAAATTGCAACAATTGATTTGTCTTCTTATTTTAATAAAGATTCAGGAGACAGGGGAGCAATTGTAAAAAATGCAATTGTCTTTAAAGTAGTTAATGAAAATACAATGGAGATTAATCAAGAAAAAATTTCTATTTTTGATATAGCTCCAAATATTTTAATTAAATCTATTGAAATAACACCTATAAGATTTCAAAAACAAAATAATAAAATTATGTTTGTTAGTTGTGGAAATGCGAAAATTTCAGAAAAAGTTATTTGCCCTAATTGTTCTTGCTCTTTAATAGCTTGCCTTGGAAAAACTTGCACAAATGATGATGGAGTTATTTGTTCTGGGATTGCAGAAGCCATTTGTCCAAATCCAAAGATAGTTAGTTGTGGGGCACCTATTACACCTTCAAATAATTGTGGGTCTTGCAGTGGAATAGGAACACTTTGTATCGAACCAGGAGAAGTTTGTAGTGAAGGTTCTTGCCAAGAAGAAGTTGCTTAAAAAAATTTAAAAACTAAAGAATATTAATAATAATACAAAAAACAAAAAAATGAAAAAAAAAGGGGTTTCACCGGTTGTCGCAACGGTTTTGTTAATTTCAATAGTAATAATTATTGCATTAATTGTTTTTTTATGGCTTAGGGGTATGACAGAAGAAACAATCACAAAGTTCGGCGGGAAAAATGTTAAACTTGTTTGTGGGGATGTAATGTTTGAAGCAAGTTATTCTAATAATATGTTGTATATTAAAAATACAGGGAATGTCCCTATCTTCCAAATGAATATGAAAATTAACAAAGGCGCAAGTTTTTCAACAACAAAATTTAGTGTAGAAGGTGATTTTTGGCCAAAACTTGGTTTAAATCAGGGTGGAACTTTTTCAGTTGACATTGGAGCACAAGTAAATGCTGGAGAGGAAATAACAATTATCCCTGTTTTAGCAGGCAACACAAAAGATGGGGAGAAAACATATGCTTGTGAAGAAATGTATGGGCAAAAAATTTCAATTGAATAAATTTAAAAACATCTTTAACTTAAAAAAAACATGAAAAACAAAAGAGGTTTGTCTGCGGTTATTACAACTTTAATTATGATTGCACTTGTAATTGTATTAATTACAATTGTTTGGATTTCTGTTGACAGAATGGCAAAAGGAGCAATGAAAGGTTCTGAATCATGTTTTGATATTGCAGGCAAAGTAAATATAAATAATGCTTACACTTGCTGGAATGGAGTAGAGCTTCAATTCTCAATTTCTTTAAAAGATATAAATCCTGATTCAGTTCTTGTTACAGTTTCTTCAATTAGTATGACAAAAAGTTATACAATAGACGGAACAATTGTTACAAATGTTAAGAATTATGGTGATGCAACTTATGGGAATGCATTAACAGCACTTACTAACAATTCAGGACAAACCTATATTACAAATGATTTTACTTCAAAACCAGATTCAATTGAATTGTTTCTAATTTTTGAAGACAAACAATGTAGTGTTTCAGCTACCTTGTATGAAATTAGTGATTGTTAGTTCTTAACAGCCTTGATGAAACCATTTAAATTTTTGGTTTTTGGATTAATTTATTTGACAAAGCAATACAAATTAAGTGTAGGGTTTCTGAAAGAAATGAGGATTTATAATAGGAATCACTAAAAACAAAAAATAATCTTAATAGAAATTCACCAAAACCTTCTTAACATAATTATTTAAATTAAATTCTATTTAGATTATCATGAAAAAAAGAGGGCAGGTTTGGGTAGAAACCATGGTGTATACTTTGGTGGCTTTCGTTTTAATTGCTACTGTTTTATTTTTTGTAAAACCCAAGGTTGAGGAAATGCAAGACCAAGCCTTGATTGAACAATCTCTTAAAGTTATGAAATATTTTGATTCAACAATTTTAGAACTAACTCAAGGTGTTTCAGGCAACAAAAGAGAAATTGAAATAGGAATAAAAAAAGGAACTCTAAAAATTGATGGGATAAATAATAAAATTATTTTTGAAATGGAAAGTAAATATGAGTATAGTGAACCAGGAAAAACTTTTGTAGAAAGTTCATTAAATATTTTAACTGACAAAGTTGGTGATGAAAATAAAATAACAATCTCAAAACAATATTCTAATTATAATTTAACTTTTAATAACGCAGATGAATCAAAATTAATTAGTGCGTCTTCAACACCTTATACTATTTTTGTATCAAATAAAGGAGACTCACCAATTGTGATTAATTTTGAGATAAACTAATGGCAAAAAAAATACCCCCCCAACCTTTTCCAAGAATTCAAATAGATTTTTCTCCAAAAATTCCTCCGTTGAAAAAAATGAAAGATAAAACAAAAATTAACGTCAGATATTGTTTAATTGAGCCGTTTACTTTTGTTCATATTTATTGGAATTCGAAAATTCACGAAATGGTTTATGAAATTGAAGAACCTATTTTAGATGAAAACGAAAAAGCAATTAGAGATGAAGTTGTTACAGCAATGAGTGAGATGATTAATTTTGATGTATTAATAAAAAAAGAGCAGGATTCCTTGTTGCAGTACATTGATGAAAGATTTAAAATTTTAATTACAGAACTTGCAATAAATTTGTCTTATGAAAGTT
>CAZTPM010000033.1:0-6927 GCA_964615065.1 Candidatus Woesearchaeota archaeon | reverse complement strand
TCTTAATTATTTTCTTTAAAATTTTGGCTTGACGAAGTTTGGCAAAATTCATTAAATGTGAACAAAGTGAACTAAATTTATATATAAAATAAAGAGCAATATCTTTCATAAACCTATTATCAAAACCAATGATGATTAAATATAAAAACTCCGTCCTCTTTCTTTTTTCATGAAAAAACAGGTGATAGTTTTAAGTCTCGGTGGAAGCATGATAATTCCAAAAGACATCCATGTAAAATTTTTAAGAGAATTCAAGAAAATTCTTTTAAGAAATACGAGAAAATTCAAGTTTGTCGTCGTGTGCGGAGGAGGAAGCACAGCTCGAGAATACATTTCTGGTTTAGAAAAAGAAGACCTGCCAAAAAAAACATTTTTCCAAGGATTGCTAGGAATAGCTTCAACACGTTTGAACGCAAGATTTATGACTTACTTTTTCAACGAAGACGCAAACAAAGGAATTCCTCATGACATGGAAGAAATAAAAAATTTGTTGAGAATTTACGATATTGTTTTCTGCGGTGCCTTAAGATATGCAAAAAGAGAAACGTCCGACGGAACATCTGCAAAACTCGCACGGTTTTTCAAAACAGAATTCATTAACATGACAAATGTGAAAGGACTCTACGACAAAAATCCTGCAGAATTCAAAAACGCAAAATTCATTCCAGAAATTTCATGGAAAAACTTTTACAAACTTGCAACAAAAGAAACTTTCAAACCAGGCCAACATTTTGTTCTTGACCAAAGTGCTGCAAAAATAATAAAAAAATACAAAATTCCAACACATATTATTGGAAGCGACCCTCATCAAATTGAAAACATAATTTTAGGAAAAGAATTTATTGGAAGTAAAATTGAAGGTTAAAATCCCAAATATCAGAAAACCTTTTGATATCTTTCTCCTAATTTTACACATAAATTTGGTTCACTTTGTTCATGATCAAAAATTCAAAACTTGACAAAGTCAGTTTTTCACATCAATTAATCTTTGATTTGCCTTAAAACATGCATCATGAACCTACACAATATGATGAAAAATATAAAAACTCCGTTCCATTCAATTAATCATGACTTACTTAATCTTAACACAAACAAACTTTAACAAACTTAAAGAACAAGTAAAAAAATCTAAAAACAAGAAAATTATTTTCACAAGTGAGGACGATGACTTAAATCGCAAGGTTCTCGAAAAACTTGAAATAAACCTTCTGCTATTAAACCAAAAAAACAGAAAAGATTTTGCAAAACAAAGAAATTCCGGCTTTAATCAAATTCTTGCAAAAATTGCTAAAAAAAATAAAATCCAAATTGGAATTAATTTAGATGAAATAATAAAAGCTAAAGAAAAACAAAAAGCCAAAATCCTTGCACGGACTCAACAAAACATAAAACTCTGCAACAAGAACAAAATCCAAATGCAATTTATTTCAAAACAAAAAAAGAATTTAAACTCACTTAAATCACTTGGCTTAACACTTGGGATGCCAACTTGGATGACAAGTGAATTTGAAAACATTTTTTAATACTCTTTTCCTAAAAACAACATGGAAATACAAAAAATTATTGAATCTCTCACACCAAACGAAAGAAAGATTCTACCACATCTTGAAGAAAAAAACCTAGACGACATTTGCAGAAAATCAAACTTAGACAAAGTTTCTATTTTAAGGTCATTCAAATATTTAAAAAAGAAAAAAATAATTTCTTTATCAACACAAAAAAAGAAAATAATTGAAATCGGGGTTAACGGCGCACTTTACAAAAAAAAAGGTCTGCCTGAAAGAAGATTATTAAACTTATTAAATGAAAAAAGAATTATCCAAATTAAAGACGCCCAAAAAGACAGCAAACTATCTGGAGATGAATTTCGAGCAGCATTAGGTGTTCTTAAACGAAAAGCCTTAATAGATTTAAAAAACCAAAAAATAATTTTCAATTCAAATAAAGAAGAAATTTCAAAAAAATCCTTAGAAGAATTATTTATTGAATCTCTTCCACTTGATTTTGACGCACTTTCTCCTGAACAACAATTTGCCCTGAAATCTCTGCAAAATAGAAAGGACTTAATTCAAATTAAAGATAAGAAAACAACAAAAATAGAAATAACAGATTTAGGGAAAAAAATAATTTCATTAAAAACAAATCCTAAAAACCTGATTGAAAAAATCACTCCAGAATTTTTAAAACAAGGAAAATGGAAAGGAAAAAAGTTTAGGCGCTATGATGTAACATCGCATGTTCCGGCAATTTACGGGGGGAAAAGACATTTTGTAAATCAATCATGTGATTATGCAAGAAAAATCTGGACAGAAATGGGTTTTAAAGAAATGACCGGAAATATGATACAAAGTTCTTTTTGGAATTTTGACGCGCTTTTCACAGCTCAAGATCACCCTGTCAGAGAAATGCAAGACACTTTTTTCTTAGACAAAAAAACAAAACTTCCTGAAAAGAAAATTGTTAAGGAAATAAAAGATGCACATGAAAAAGGAGTTAAAGGAAGCAAGGGCTGGAGATACAATTGGGATGAAGAAGAAGCAAAAAAACTCGTTCTTAGAACACACACAACTTCTTTGTCGTCACAAACACTTTCAAAATTAGATATAAACAAACTCCCGCAAAAATTCTTTGCAGTTGGAAAATGCTTTAGAAATGAAACAGTTGATTGGAAACATGGTTTTGAATTTAATCAAACAGAAGGAATTGTTATAGACCAAAATGCAAATTTCAGGCACTTGCTAGGATATTTAAAAGAATTCGCAAAAAAAATGGGTTTTAAAAAAGTAAGATTTAGACCAGCATATTTTCCATACACAGAACCAAGTTTAGAAGGGGAAGTTTGGAATGAAGAAAAAAAAGAATGGGTAGAAATATTTGCAGCAGGAATTTTTAGACCAGAAGTTACCGTGCCATTACTTGGGAAGCCAATTCCTGTTCTTGCATGGGGTCCTGGATTTGACAGAATAATTATGAAAATATTTGAAATCAACGACCTTCGTGAACTTTACAAAAACGATTTAACTAAATTAAGGAAAACAAAGGTTTTGATGAAATGATTTCAAATTCAACTAAACTAAATATGCAGTATCTATCAAGTGCTCAGAAAAGATACTGCCCTTCAGTGCAGAGTGGAAAATCGGCCCCAAATAAAGAAAATTAAATAAAGAAAGATGAAAAAGAAAAAAAACTTATCAGATAAAATAACAGAACACACTTCAGACATTATTTTTGGAATACTCTCTGGTTCAGGATTATTTCTGTTAATCAGCGGAATAATTACCATGATAATTTTGATTTTACCAATTTTGCAATCATATTCTTTAATCATATATATTTCGCTTTACCTTTTTGTCTTAATATCAACTTCTGTTTATTTTACAAAAGGGTGGTTTAGAATAATTTATTTAACTTGTGCATCAATATGGTTATTAGTTTATATTCAAGTAAAAATATTTGGAACATGGTAAAATGGCTCTAATAACAATCCCAAGAAAACAATTTGAAAAAGATTTTGGAAAGCTTACAGAAAGAATGCAAGAAAAAATTGCATTATTTGGAACACCTGTTGAAGAAATCACAAAAGACGAAATTCAAATAGAAATTTTTCCGAACAGGCCAGACATGCTTTCATACCAGGGTTTCAAAAGATCGTTCTTGAATTTTTTAGGCAAACGAACAGAAATAAAACAATACAAAATAAACAAACCTGAAAAAAATTACAAAGTTTTTGTAGAATCCTCTGTAAAAAATGTTCGACCTTACACAGTTTGTGCAATTTTAAAAGATTTGAAATTAAACTCAGACAAAATAAAAGAAATAATTGAAATTCAGGAAAAACTCCACACAACCGTCGGAAGAAAACGAAAAAAACTTGCAATTGGAATTTATCCTTTAGAAAAAATAAAACTTCCGATAACTTTCAAAGCACTTGAGCCCGACAAAATAAAATTCATCCCATTAGAATCTTCAAAAGAAATGTCTGGTTTAGAAATTTTGCAAAAACATCCAACAGGAAAAGAATATGCTCCTCTTTTAGCAGGCAAAGAAAAATTCCCAATTTTTGTTGATGCAAATAAAAATATTTTGAGCATGCCCCCAATAATTAATTCTCAATTAACAGGAAAAGTCACAGAAAAAACAAAAGATGTTTTTATTGAATGTTCTGGTTTTGATTTAGAAATTTTGAAAAAATGTTTAAACATAATTGTAACAGGTTTAGCAGACATGGGTGGAAGAATTTATCAAATGCAAGTAAAAGGAATTAAAACAAAAACACCAAATCTTTCAACAGAAAAAATGCCAATCTCTTTAGAAAACACAAACAAACTTTTAGGATTAAATTTAACAGAAAAACAATTAAAACCCCTTCTTGAAAAAATGGGTTACAATTACGATAAAAAAATTGTAGAAATCCCTGCATGGAGAACAGACATCTTGCATGAAGTAGATTTAATTGAGGACGTTGCAATTGCATATGGTTATGAAAACTTCAAACCTGAAATTCCTTCAATCTCAACAATAGGGGAAGAAGATTCAAAAGAAACTTTAAAGAAAAAAATATCTGAAATTTTAATTGGACTTAAAATGCTTGAAGTTTCAAATTATCATTTAACAAACAAAGAAGATCAATTTATAAAAATGGGAATTCCTGAAAAAAAAGAAAAAAACTTTATTGAAGTTGAAAAATCAAAAACAGATTACACAATTCTAAGAAAGAACCTTTCACATTATTTATTAAAAAATCTTTCAGAAAATATTGATTCTGAATACCCACAAAAAATCTTTGAAATCGGAAAAGTGTTTGAATGGCAAAACGAACAATCAAAAGAAGAAGAACATCTTTGTCTGACAATTGCACCTGGAAATTTCACAGAAACAAAACAAGTTCTTGAATATTTATTTAAAATGATTGACCTTGAACATAACTTAGAAGAAATTGAAATCCACGAATCGCATTTTATTACAGGAAGAGTTGCAGAAATAACTTTCAACAAACAAAAAATAGGATACCTTGGAGAAGTTCATCCAAAAATTCTAAACAATTGGAAAATCAAAATGCCTGTTTCACTTTTTGAAATTAATTTAGAAGGAATTTTTGGGAAGTTAGTTTAAATGAATTTATTAAGAAACTACTCTAAACCAATTTCATAAATAACTTGAATTTCTTCTGGTGTTAATGCTTTATCAAATATCATCACCTCGTCTATTATTCCATGGAAAGGTTGAGAAGTTGAATCACTTCTCTTTCCAATATATATTTTATTATTTGTTTCCATATCTCCTGTTTTACTTTGCCCCCCTCCCTGTAATACTCCGTTAACATATGATTTAATTTTCACACCATCATAAGTCATAGCAAAATAAGTCCAAGTATCAAGAGGAATTAAAGGATTTGATGAAATATCCTTTGTCCAAGAACCCCCTGCACTTAACCAGTTAGCTAATTTACCTGAAGAATCTATTGCAAGCAAAAATCCTGTTTCTTGACCAACAATTGTATTATGGCTAACATCCCAAGAAGTTGGTTTTGCCCAAGCAACAACTGAAAAAGCTGAATCAAAATTATTAAAATCAGTATTATCTAAAATTTCTATATGGTTCCCATCAAAAGAATATGCTTGACCATATTTTGCATCACTTGTTAATATTGCACCAAATACCAACCCGTCATTATCACTAATATTATCTTCTGCATTTCCATCAAACCTCCACCAAGAAATCAAATCAGTTATATCTAACACACAAATACCTTCAACACATAAATGTAAAATATCACATCCTTCAATTTCTACATCACAATTAATATCTTCACCACAAATAGTTTGAACCCCGCATTCATATCCTAAACTTTCACAAGTAGATTCACATCTTCGGTTATTTTCAGTAATAACATAAGAATCAATAGGATTTCCTATAATTTTTTTACCTAAATTTGAAATAAAAATAGGTGCTATAGAAACATCAGTTATACTTTCAACATCTAACTCATTTAAAGTAAAATTAAAAGATTTTTTTTGAAATTCAGAAAGATTTGTTTCTTCATCAAAACTTTCAGAAAAAGTTCCGTTAGAAAAAATAAACTTAATCCCAAAAAGGCTTGCCTCTCCTTTATTTCTTTTAACACCAATCAAAGCAGTATTTTCACTTGTTTCAAGTAATATATTTTCCATTTCCAAGCTAATTGTAAATTTGCCTGTAGCAATTCCACTTGTGCTTTCTTGGATATAAGGTTTCACAATACCCCAAATAATTGCAATAGCCACAATTACTAAAATAATAATTATCAAAGTTGTTATAACATCTGACAAACCTCTTTTATCCATAAAAGAAATAAGAACTTTTTATTTAAAAAACTATTTAAAATAATCTTTGACATTATCTTCAAATTTATTATCCCAATTTTTCTTGATTATTTCAATAGTTTCCAAAAGAGCTTTTCTAAGATATTTCCAAATTTTGTAAGTTTCCTTAATAAATTCAGCTTCTTTTTCTTCTGAAAAATCCAAATCAATTTCAACTAAATCAATTTCAATTTTTGAAAATTTTTTGTAAATTTCTTGTAAATCTTTTTTATCTTTTGTCCCAAAAGAGTTCACAATTGAAAAAACAAACAAAGGAGAATTTGAAGGATTCAAAAGTGCTTCAACAAATCTCATATAGTTTGAAAATTTGTCTGCTAAAAATTTCCGAACTTCTCTAATCAAATAATCTGTCTCTTCAACACAAATTTTTTCTATTTGAAATTCCCTGTTTAATTCATCAAAATCAGGAAGCTCAAACTTTTTCTGAATTTCCAAATATTTTTCTTTTAATCTTTTCAAGGATTTTTCTTTTTCCATAAAAAAATTAGAAATAGCCAATATATAAAGTTAATGAAAAGCGGCTCTGGTGAAACCACCCACCACTAAAACCCTTTTTAGAAAACCT
>CAZTPM010000032.1:0-6932 GCA_964615065.1 Candidatus Woesearchaeota archaeon | reverse complement strand
TTTGTCAACATCTGATTTTAAAGAATCTGCAAATTGGTTAATCTGAATATTTTTTTGCAAGCTCATGAATTTTTGAATAGCATAAAATGCAATCACAATAAAAATAACAATTAAAATAATTGAAAAAATCATCCCAAAAGACATTTTCATCTGCCCTCTTTTCATATTAATCCAACTCCTTTTAAGTATTTTCTTGCATTTAATTTAAATTTTTTTTCTGTGCCGAAATTCTTAAACAAAGAATTACTCGCTTTTATTTGAGAGTCAATCAACATTTTTTGTTGAGCAAACAATTTAGGATTTCTTTTAAGATTCTTGGAATAAAATTCAACATAATTTAGCTCAGTTTTTGGAATTTTTTTAATTTTCATTTTTCCTCTCTAATATTATTTTTCTATATTTTAGAAAATTCTCTTTTTTAAGAATCTCTAAGAAAAAAGTTCTCAAGTGTTTTGCATCAGCAATATCTTTTTTTCCATTTAAGATTATTTCTTTATACAATATTTCAAATTCAAGAGGGGGAATTTTGAATTCAAAATTTTTTATTTTTATTTTTTGAGGATGAGAAAATTCAAAAAATTTAAGTTTTCTTGATTCATTAATTGGGATAAATTCTATATTTGGAAACATTTTATTTTTTCTTGCAAATCTTACACTTTCCTTATTTTTAATATAATCATAAACTTCTTTTGAGTTGTCTCCTTGATAACACCAAAATTCTTTTTGCAATTCTTTAAATAAATTATCAAAGTTGGATTTTTCCATAATTGGGACAAGAACATCTACATCTTCTGTTCCACGAGTTCTTCCAGTTGAAATACTAACAAATCCACTAACAACTAAATAATCAGAATGTTTTTTTAATATATCAAGAAAGCCCTTAACAAATTTATCTAATTCACTTAATTCTCTTTTAATTATAATTGTTCCATTCTGAATATCATACCCTTTTGTTTTCATAAATAAAATAAACTAATAGAACTTATAAAGTTTTATTAAAATTGTTTTGCTCAAAATTTGCAACTCGCTTTGCTTGTTGATATAAGAAATTATTAATGTCCAAACATGTATGGTAAATTGTCAATCATTACTAATATTGTACAATCACAAGATATATGGCCCTATCATATATGTAAATTTGGTTCATTTCATTCACAATCAAAAGTTCAAAACTGATTTTGTCGAGTTTTTTTTGCATTAAAAATATTAAGCGGAAAAATCTAACAGCATTGATTTTAGAGCCAATGTATTGGGCAACTTGTTGTGAACTAATTTTTAGTTAACTACTGATATATGTTAGTTGTTTTTACAAGGGTAAAACAAATAGTAATTTTAAGAATTTTGGATTTCCTTTAAAAATCAGAAGGTCTTGCAATTATACTGCATTCATCTGGGGCGGGCTGGTTACCATACTCATCCTGGCATTTAATATGGTATACATTCTCTGGGTTCCAAGTTATAGAATGCTCAATCTTATCATTTGTCATAATCTCAAGTCCGTCTTTAAATTCATATTTGCAATCATCTAAACTATAAACACATTCTGCCTTTTCACTTGTGATAATCTTCAAATCATTTTTTTCATGGAACGCACGAACTATAATTGGGGGTTCTCTATCTGTTTCAATTGTGAAATTAATTTGTGCTCTGTCTACATTTCCACCTACATCAACGCATTTTATATAATATTTATAAGTCCCTTCTACAAACCACAATTCTTGGGAATGTTGCCACTGATCCATCCCTTCGTCGCCAAAGAACATAATATAATCATTATCATTTCCTGTTTCACTCCAAAGACAAGAGGACTTTCCTTCGTCATATCCTGCAGAAGTTCCAACTTCAAAAGTTACTTTAACAAGTTCTGTTGAGTCTTTTATTATGGTGTTGTTTGGAGAAACAGTGTTAATAATTAAAGGTTGTGTTCCTATTAAAGTGAAAGGAAAAGATTCTTCATTTGCATATCTGAGACTTTCCTCAACTTCCCAAGGCTTATCTTTACATTTAAAGTAAAATTTGTTTTCTATTCTATCTTTTAGCCCATCTAATTTTGCCACGCATGCGTAGAGCAATTGTGAATTAATTTCCATAATTGAATTATCACAGCTCATTTCATTTTCCATAGTTTCATATGCTTGCTCTGTATGACTCCATTTACAATCTGAGGGCTCATTTATATACACTGTGACATTTGCTGAACTTGTGCCAAAAGCAATTGGTCCGCCTTCAGAAGGAATCCAATCTGTTTCAACAATTTTTGGAGCAGTCATGTCTGGCTCGTCATCAACGCAGAATTGGAATATGAAATTTCCAAGATTTGTGTTGCCGTTTACATCTTCACATCTTACATATATGTTGTTTATCTCTCCATGTTCTATGGTTATGTTTTCAGCTTCTAATGATTCTGCACTTGGTATGCTTAATGTTATTGAATGACTATAATTTTTTATTCCTCCAGTAAAGAAAGTTTCTGGCATATCTGCAAATGATTTTTCTCTTGTCTTGCTCCATTTACATCTTGCCATTTTTGGTTCTCCGTCGTCATTTTCTAAAGTAACGCCAAAGCTAAATGGTGTAAAGGCAGGCACACATTCTTTTGAACCCATTGGAATTATTTTTACTCCTCTGTCTGGAGGCGTAATTGCTGTGATTGGGTCATATGTATACCCTTCTGTTAACACTCTTATCCAAGGTTTGATTATCGCAGGGTCAACACCTTTATCAACATAAACACACATTTCATTTTTTTCACCTTTGTTTACTAATTCACATCCCTGCCCTAAACTTCTACATTGATATTCTGTGCACGGCAAAATTCCTTGATTATTACATTCTTCACAATTTTCTCCTTTTAACTCAGCATCCCATGCATAACATTGATATGTAACTACTTTGTATGATTCATCTTTCCATGAAATCAATGTATAAAGAGCACCTAATCCAAATCCAACAACCCAACCCCAAGGACCTATTATTCCAAGACTGCTAGCTAATTTAGCTAATGGTCCTTTAGTTAATAACCATCCTACGAAATAACCCCCACTTACTCCTTTACTTATTGCATCAGCTTGGGCTTTTGTTAATTTTGTTCCTGATAATGCCCATTTTGTTATACCATAAATCACTAATGCATGTCCTGCATATGCTATGATTTCTCCTGCACCATGCTTAAAAAAACCAACACCTGTGTCTTTAATTATTTCGTCTTTAGATTTATCAAAAACTAACCCTGGAAAGACTTTATTGAACATATGTTCAAATGATTTACCTATACCTATATCCAAAACCAATTGGGATGGGTCTGGCACCTGTAAACCTATACCAGAATCCTGATTCGCTTTTTTAGGAGTCTCTTGTGGTTCTTTGTTTCCAGTAACCTCTGCAGCACAATCTATTCTAACTTGGTGACCAGATTCTGAATCAGAAATAGACCATGGACCTCCTGAATCATCACCCGTATTTAGATTACATGATTTATAATATCCAGAATTAGTACACTTGTATACATAAGGATCTCCAGTAGGGCGGATGTTCCATCCTGCACTAGAAAGACAATGTGTTCCTTCAGCACTCCCACTCACAACTCCAACCCCGCCACCAATAGCATAACTAATTGCGATAATTCCAATTAATAAAATCATAATCTGGCTCAATGCCATTGCACCTTTTTTATTTATTCTTGTTTTCATTTTTTCAATTCTTTTTATTCATTATATTAATCCAACCTCTCTTAGATACTTTCTTGCACACCACTTAATATAATCTAAATCAGTTTTTGGAATATTTTTCAATTTCTTTTTATTCATATTTCAGTGCTTCTCCATTATGATAACCTTGTTTCCCAATATAATTCACACTGCTTCCACAATCTCCTAATGCAGTGCATATTTTATTCATATCTTTTCCCCAAGAAAGATCATCACAACCACAGTTTTCTACACACTTTGTTTTTCCACCAATCTTTTTCTCATACTTCATAATGCAAGTTGTGCTTGCTTTTGAGCATTCCCCTATTGCTTTATTCTCTGTTCCTGCGTCAGTCCCTGTTTCCCAAAAATTAAATGCAGGAGGATATTTTGGAACACACGAAGCATCTATCTTGTCTCCATCTTTACCTTTTGCCAAACTCTCTCCTTTTTCATTTTTTAAAATACTAAATCCCCTAGGTCCTCCAACCCATTCACAATCTCTTTTGTCTTCATTCTCACAATCTTCTTTATTATCTTGGAAAGCACATCCTTCTGGCCCTTGCCATCTGTTTGTTTTAAACGCAGCTGTTTTTATTTCATTTGTTTCACCTTGCACACATATCTGTGACCTCCATGGTCCAGAGTTATCTACAGTTATTTCTCCGTCAAAACAAGATAATTTAAACTGCTCTGTTCCTGGTAAAAATGTGATTCCTTCAACACCGCCCACAATTACTTTACCTCCACCATTGCCATTTGTAACACACCATTGCTCACCATGCTTAGGGTCTCTATTATATTTTGTTGTAAAATCCGAATTTTTACAATCTAAACTTCCACATATAAAATCCCCATAATTTGGTTTCTTCCCTCTTTCATAATTCATACATGTGCTACTCAAAAAAGTATCACAGTTCCCGCATGTTTTTGAATTTGTATTGTCATCATTTGGGTTGCAACTCTCGTCTTTGTCTTTAATATAAGTCCAATATTCAACATTATCAATTTTTAAAGAATCATATATATTTGCTAAATTTCCGCAAGTATCTAAGAAATAAACTTCATCTTCATTTTCAACACAAGTTGTTTTTTTGCTTGGCCCGCAGTTTGTTCCGAGCTTTGGAGCAGAACACAAATAACCTACATGAAATTCAACATCTAAATAATTTTGATTTAATTCTGCTTCTTGGCATTCTTCTTTTGTCATCGATTTGCATTTTCTTTCATAATCTTCTTCATATACACAAGCACCTTTTTCAGATGGAAACGCAAGAGCAATGCATTGTAATTCACTTTGAACATTGTTTTTGAAAATAGTTTCTAACCCCTTTAAAGAAGACAATGTTTTGCATCTTGTTTGTGTCACGAATGCCGCTTGATTTCCTATTAAACAACACCCTAATTTACATTGAGGGACTTCATCTTTTGGTTTATTTACCCAATATCCTCCATCATCTTGACAACGGATTTGAGGAACATTTGGAAAACAAGTTCCTTCCTGTCCATTAATACAAGTTCCAAGTTTGCAATAAGATGTTGAGGAACATGATGTGGGTGCTTTTCTAAAAAGGGCCCCTGTAATGCCATTTTGGCCTGTCGCACAATTCTCTTTTGCAGTTTCAATGCACCATGCACCTCCAGAACCATCTGTCGCAGTTTTTGTTTTTTCACAACAATATGAAACCTCTACAGAAGATACAATTCCAATTAAAAAAATTCCCAAGAAAATCAACATTAAAAATTTCTTATCCATTTTTTAATTTATATCCCTGGAGGGTATGCGACGCTTCTCGACGCAAATTGGAATTTCCCCCCATTATCTCTATTAGTTAAAATATAAATTGTTGTGCTGTCTTGTTGTATCTTTTTTTCAACCTTTAAGTCCTTATAATATGTCATGTAGATTGCAGGGTCTGAATCGCCGTATGTTGTTTCCCATTCAATGATGCTGTTAGCAATACTTACTAATTCATAAAGATTATTGTTTAAAATCACATTAAACTCTTTGTACTTTTCTGTTCCATCTTTTGTGAGGGTAACTTCATAATCAAAAGTCCCAATAATCTTTTTTGGTAAAAGTTCAATCTTTACTTCCCCTGGTTTGATTATAACATCATGTCCTTTTTCTTCATAATTTGATTTTAAAGAATTAAAACAAGCTTCAACTTGGGGGGTAATTGGATTCTGTAATTCTTTTTCAATATGCTGTTTCAACATTGGCTGTTGCACAATACATGTTTTGTAGTATTCATTTGTATAGCACGAATATTCTATTTTATCTCCCATATACAGAAAATAATGTTCAGGTTCTAAACTCCCGCCCTGCAAAGAAATCAACTCAACATTTTCTTTTAATTCATCTTTAACACATGCTTCAATAAACGCCTGCGGGTTTTTTGTGTCTGTTTCAAAACTTGTTTTTATTTTTGGATAAACAAAATAAGCAAGAGCAATGAAAGCTATAACAACAACTGCAATAATTATAAAAATAGTTACCTGCCCTCTTTTATTATATTTCAATGCCATTTTTTAGTGCCTCTTTTACAATACTAATTCTATTTTTTAATCTATTAAATTCTTCTGGGTTATAACATATAAAATCAACAGGATAATTAAAATCCCAATAATCATACATTTTTGAACCTCTTTCAATAAAATTTAAATTATTAAATTTTGAACTGACAATAATTAAATCAAAATCACTATGTTTATTTGGTTTTCCTGATACCCTTGAACCAAATAAAATTAACTTCATCACTGAAATCTTTTTTGTTAATTTCCTTTTAAATTCTTCCACTAATTTTATATCTTCTTTTTTACCCATTTTAAAATTTCCTTTGCTTGTTGCAAATAGTTTTTTGTTTCAAGAGAATTTGGTTTGTCTCCTTCAATATCAGGATACCTATTTAGAGTATAAAATAAAGTAATTTTTTTAAAATATTTTTTTAAATTTTCAGGAAGCTTAACAAGGTTTGACAAAAATACTAAATCATGACTTTTAATTAATTTTTCTTTTTCTTTAATTAAAATAGATTTTAATGCTTTTTCTATAGATTGTTGTATTTGAAAATTAGCCCAGCCATATTCGTTCATCTTAAAACTTTTTTCAGCAGTTCTCAAATCTGATTCTGCTTTTTTAATCCAATCTAAATATTCTTTTTCCCCTTTTTCCATAACAAACATAAGATATTCTTGTTTATAAAATTAATTATTAATCTTCTGTTTCAACTCTTGGAGCGAGAA
>CAZTPM010000031.1:0-6960 GCA_964615065.1 Candidatus Woesearchaeota archaeon | reverse complement strand
AGATTTTTGATTCGTCAATTTTTAAATCTTCTAATTCTTTTATTTGATTTTCAAGGTAAATCATTTTTTTCCTGTTTTCCAAAACCAAATCTTTTTTGTTCAAAATAATTATTTTTGTTTTTTCAATTTCTTGCAAAAGTCTATTTTTTTCTTCTATCTTTTTAGAAATTTCTAATTTTTCTTCTTCTATTTTTTTTCTAATTTCTCTTTTTGAAAAAAGTTCTTTTTCAACAGAATCTAAATTATAATATTTTGATTCGAGGTCATTTTCTTTTTCAATTAAATATAATTTGTCATGTTCAAAATTTTCTGTAAGGGCTTGTTTTATTCTTTTTTCTTCTCTTAATTTTATAGTTATAATTGAAATATTTTCCAAAATTTTTTTATATTTATCAATTCCAAAAACATGACGTAAAGTGTTTAGACGAGTTTTAGAATCCTGAAGAATAATTTGTTTCATTTCTTCTTGAGGGGTATAGACAGTAAATTTATACAAAAGATTTTGTTTTTTTGAAAACTCCCTTGGATAATTTAAAAGTTCTAAAACTTTATCTTTCAATTCTGTGACTGAAATTTCTTTTTTTTCCCCATTAATTGTTATTGCACAATAATCTTGAGAAATTGTTTTTGCTTTTTTTAAGGTTCTTTCAACTAAAATAGATTGGCTATCTACTTCAAATTCAATTTGGACTTTAGCTTGGATTTCCCCATTCCTTAATAATGCTGCACCTCTTTGGCCTGGCTGTAATCCAAATAAAGCAAACTCTATTCCAAGTAAAATAGAAGTTTTTCCAGAACCAATATCTCCTGCCAATAATGTCGAGCCTATTGGGAACTCTACTTCCAGATATTTGTAACTTCTAATATTTTCTAAGGTTATTTTTTTTAGTATCATTTAAAACTTCAACATCTTTTTTGAAACTTCAAGCAAACGATTAGTAAATCCTTCTGTAGTTTCGCCTTCTTGCTTTTCAATTGCAAATGAATTAATTAATTGCGGGATTAACTTGTTGAAACCAGAGGGATTTTTTTCTGAATAAATTTTTATTGTTTCTTCTTCAATATTTTCTGTGTTTTCAACTTCTATTTCTAATTCAAGCTCTTTTGTTTTTAAATCGTGCGTGTTTCTCAATAAAAAATATGCTTTTTTCTGTTTTACAAAATCTTCAATCTGTGAGAATTTTATATCTGAATTTTTTCCTTCTTCTAATTCTCCTTTTATTCTCAACAAAACAATTTTGTCTTCTAAATTTCTTTCACTTAATTTGTAAATTATTTGGCTTGTTGCATTTAATGCATTTTTAATTTCAATTTCAAATGTGATAACTTCTTTAATTTTTAATTCTATTTTTTTAAGGGGCGTGGGGGATTCTGTATTTACAATGTAAAAACTTCCTTGTTTTAAATCTTCTAATTCTTGAAAATTATTTGGGAAAGTGGGGCCTGGGTAGACAAAATTTTCATATTGGAAATCCATATGCAAATGCCCAAGGGCGTAATAATCTACAGGAGGCAGGTTTGATGTTTCAATTGAATCAATTGGTAAAGTGCCTTTTGCCTTGTCAATTGTTGTATGTAACATAAAAATTTTAAACATTCCTGGTGCTTGATTCAGCTTAACTTTTCTTAAATCTGGAATTTCTAATCCAGATTTTTTTCCAGAATAACCATAAATTGCAACCCCCTGATAAATTGTTGGATTCAATAAAATCACATTTTCTTTTTCTTCAAAATCCACAACATTTTTGCAAAACCCTGCTCTTTCTAAAACATCTAAAAAAGTTTTTCCTGAAACAGAATAATCATGTGAGCCTGCAATTATAAAGCACGGAATCTTTGCTTCTTTTAATTTCTTAAATTCTGAAAAAGTTTCTTTTAGGATTTCTATTCCTGGGTAAGCAGAATCAAAAAGGTCTCCTGCAATCAAAACAAAATCCAGTTTTGAATTTATGCAAACTTCTACTACCCTTCTAAAAGATTCTAAATTCAAATCTTGCATTGGTTTTTGTTTCCACCCCCCCAAGTGAACATCTGCTAAATGTGCAAATTTTACCATTAAAAATAACCTCCAGGTTTTTTTCCCCTCAAGGGGCTTCCTTGAATTTGTGGTCGATTTTCTACCCTATATTGAAAGGCAATTTTTTTTTGCACCTCGATGAAAATTGTACAAACAATCACTTTATATTTCATGAAAAAGAATAATTGTTTAGGTATTTAAGGATAATTGTGGTTGAGTTTAAGAAAGCCCAAAGCAATAAACCTCTTCAAAAAAAAGTTTTCTTTTTCCTAATAATTCTTTTTTCCATTTTCCAAATTTAATTCCTTTTGTTAAGGAACTTGTAATTAAAAAGATTTTTCCATTTTCTTTTAAATGATTTTTTGCTTGCTTGAGAAATTTATTAATTATTTCAGAACCTTTTTTTCCACCTGTTGTTGCAAGTTGAGAACTTGTTGGTTCGTTTTTATCTTCTGGTAAATAAGGCGGATTAAAAACAATAAGATTATATTTTCCTTGAACTTTTTCAAATAAATCTGATTGAACACATTCAACTCCAAGTTTTTTACAATGCTCTACAGCTTTTTTATTTATATCTACTGCAAAAATATTTTCTTTTTTAATCCCAGATTTCAAAGCTGTTTGTAATTGAATTCTGCTTCCACAACCTATTTCTAAAAAATTTAAATTTATATTTTTCTTTAATAATTTTGGAATTTGTTTTTGTAAAACTTCTTGCATTAAATATGAATCTTCAGCAGGTTGATAAATTTCAGACATTTTAAGCAAAGAATTCTAAAATTTGGTCTTTGAATATAATAACTGCTATTAAAACTCCAACCAAGAAAAGTAAGATTGCAACTAAAAGAATAACAAAAACTTTTCCTTTCTTTTCTTTAGGTTCATAATTTGAAACTTTTTGAATAGGCTGGGTGTTTTGGGAAACAGGAGAACCGTAACTTGAAACTTTTTGAATAGGTTGACCTGCTGGAAGGTTTTGCTGAAGTTGTTGAACTTTTTGTTGTGGATTGGGTTGAACAACAGGGGGGATTAGAACTTGAGATTGTAATGCTTTTGCAGCTTCTTCTATTTCTTCTTTTGAATAACCTGAATTATAAAAAGTAATCATAGCTTGCTTAAGTGATTCTCCTTTTTGTACAGCTACTCTTAATCCTGCAAGAATATCTTCTCTTATCATTTTATAAAAGAAGGAATAACTTATTTAAAAATTGTGAGGTTTAAAAGAAATAATAGATAAATCGTTTGCAAAAGGTATTATGCACTCTCAGCTTTTCCTTTAGGATTTACTGGTGTAAATGATCTATCGCTAATTAAAACCTCATCATCCTTTACTAAAATATAGAATCTTTCTATGTCGCCCCACCAATTATCCTCATAAATCATATATTTTGCATTTGCCTCAACAATCCATTCACCATTTTCAACTGCCTTTACTTTTATCTTAAATTCCTTAATATCATCTCCTATTATATCACCTTGCCAATTCAAATCTCCCTCTATTAATTCAAAGCCATCTGGTAGAGTAATTCCGGCAGTTGTATCAGCCCAATTAACACCCTCTATTGGATATCCCTCTCTTTTACTAATCCTTACTGTTATCTCACTGGTTCTATCCTCAGAAAACTGTGTAGCAATTAGCACAAGATCCATTGCTGAAGAAGGAACTCCTGATGTTTCTGTATTTATAACTACTGGATTTTCTGTAAGAATATATATTTCAGTTGTAGTATATCTATCAACAAAAATTGCAACCACTATAACTGCTACGATAATAATTCCTAAAATTAAATAATGTTTCTGCTTCATATTTACTATTAATTATAGATATTATTTAAATGTTTTGTAAACTTCAAATTGAATAGAAGTTATAAGCGAGCCCACCAATTTCTGCTAACAAACTTTCAACAACCCATTTTTTAAATCTTTAATACCTTCCCATTTAAACATAAATGAGAAGTTTCATGAAGAATATATCCAAATTCATTTGCAAGTTCTATCATTGGTGTTTCTTGTTGAAGAGAGCCATGTGCAGGAATTATATGTTTTGGTTTTAAAAGCGCCATAATTTCTCTTAAATCTTCCCTGCTTCCATGACCATGAACATGAACATCTGTCTGAAGTTTAACTCCAATCTTTCTTAATTTTTTGTCCATTTTTTCACGAGCCAAAATATTTTCAGGAGAAGGGATAATACTTGAAGAAAAAATTAAATTGTCTTCGGGACGAAAATTAAAAGGTGTTTCTCCTTTTACAATTCTGTCTAAAATGCTTCCTTTTTCTGCTTGGTGCCCTGTGCAAACAATAAGATATTTGCCTCTTTCTTTTTCAACTTTTCTCAAAAAAGAATTTATCTGATTTCTATATTTTAGAAGAGTTATATTTTTTGAAAAAGGGCATTTATTTATTTGCAATGCACAATTTACATATTTATTTAAACTTCTTCCTAAAAAAATAATTTGCCTGTTTGTTTTTCTTGCAAATTCAATAATATTATTTAATCTTTCTATATGTGAAGAAAAAGTTGTTACAAAAAACGCAGAATTTCTATTTCTCACTTTTGAAAACGCGTCTTTAAGTAAATGCCTTGCGATTGTTTCGCTCCCTGGTTTTTTTTCTGTTGAAGAATACAATGCATCAACAACAAGAACTTTAACTCCTTTGATTCTTAATTCTTTTAGTTTTTTGTAATTTGGTTTTGCTCCTAATGTTGGATAATTATCAAATTTTAAATCCAAACCATAGAAAAAAATTCCTTGTTTTGTGTGAAGAGCTATAAAATTGCATTGAAGTGTTGAGTGTGTTGTGTGAATAAAATCAATTTTGTAATTTTCGCTTTTTCCTTTTACAAAAATTGTAGAATCTTCTTTTACGATAATTCTTTTATTTTTTAATCTTATTTTTTCATCTTTTAAAATTGCTTCTAAAACAGCCATTGTAAAATGTGTTCCATAAATATTTGCTTGAGGATATCTGCTTGCAATATAAGGCACTCCTCCAACATGATCCAAATGTGCATGGCTAATGAAAATCGCACGAACTTTCTCTCTCCATCTTAACTTATCTAAAACCCTATCATCTGGAATTGCATCAAATTTTCTTAATTGTTTTTCAGAATAATCTTGAAAAGACTCGTCTTGCAATTCAATTACCCCTGGAATATTCAAGCCCATATCAAATATAAAAACATCTTCTCCGATTTTAACAGCAGTCATATTTCTCCCAACCTCTTCATAACCACCAATAGTACAAATTTCCATTTTCTTTTTTTATAAATTAAAATAGAAAGATAGTTTTAATAACCTTTCTCTCTTTTAGAAGAAAATGAAATCACTTAAGCCATCTATGCGTGAAAAAAAAAGATATCTTTTTATTACGGGTGAAAATCTAAAAGAAAATGTTGAAAAAGCGATTCTTGATTATATTGGTGTTTTTGGTATGTCACAAACAAGCCCAAAATGGATTAAAATAAATAAAGATTCTGGAATTCTTTCTGTGAATCGAAAAAGCGTAGATTTTGTTAAAGCGAGTTTTATTATTTTTCCAAAAAAGTTAGAAGTTTTGAAAGTAAGTGGGACTTTGAAAGGACTTGATAAAAAATCCCCAAAAAACTTATAAACTGACTGACCATTGAATTTTCGTAAGACTATCTTAAAATGGATTTACCAACAGATATACAACATCAAGTAATGGGTTATGATAGAACAGCAACTATGTTTTCTCCAGAAGGATCTTTGCTTCAAGTAGAGTATGCAGAAAAAGCTGTTAGGCGTGGAAGTGCAAGCATTGGAATAGTTTGTGTGGATGGAGTTTTTATACTTGCAGATAAAAGAATTGAAGACAAATTAATAGTTAAAGAATCTGCAAATAAAATTTATGAAATTGATTCCCATATTATTTCAAGTGTTGCTGGAATTATTTCTGATGCCAGAGTTTTAATTGAAAGAGCACAGGTTTTAGCTCAACAACACAGAATAACTTATGATTCTCCTATTGAACCTGAACTTGTTATAAAAGAAATTTCAAACATAAAACAACAATTTAGCCAATATGGTGGTGCACGACCTTTTGGAGTTTCAATTATGCTTGCTGGAATTAATGGAAAAAAACCAGAACTTTATGCAAGTGATGTTACTGGAAATTATTTGGCTTACAATGCAAATGCAATTGGAGAAGATGATGAAAAAATAAAAACAAAATTAAGAGAGTTGTATAAAAAAGATTTAACATTAAAAAAAGGAATTAAACTTGCTTTAGAAATTTACAAAGAAGTTCAAGGAGAAAAGTTTGATGTTGATAGATTTGAATTAGATTTTATAAAAAGCAATGAGGGCAAATTAAAAAAAGTTGAAGGTAAAAATATTTTAGAGGTGTAAAATGGATGGAAAAAATAGAACTTTAAAATTAGAGTTAATTGCTTCTGATTCTAGCACAATAGCCAGTAAAAGAGGAAATATTCTTGGAAACATAAAAATTGATTTATATACTTCTGAATTTGGTTATCTAAAAATAGTTGTTTTATCAAATGATGATGGGAAGTCAATAAAATACATTGAATCTCCTTGTAAAATTCCCACTAATTTGAGGTTAGTTGAAGATAAAAACAAAGTAGACGAATTTTATAACCAAGAGATTATATTTGCTAAACTTATGTCTCCTGAACTTGTTAAAAAAATAAAAGAATTACAAAATTAAAATGCCAAATACAAAAGCAAATCAAAGATTTTTATTAGCATTCATTTTGGGAAAGTCCAAATGAATACTATCGCACGAATTAAACAAGCAGGAAAACATTTTGAAATTCTTGTTGATTTGGACGAGGCCTTGAAATTTAAAAAAGGTGAAACAAGTTTTCTGAGGGTTGAAGGAGATAAAATATTTTCAGATTGTAAAAAAGGAGAAGTTGCTTCAAATTCTGATTTAGAAAGTGCTTTTTCTACAACAGA
>CAZTPM010000030.1:0-6998 GCA_964615065.1 Candidatus Woesearchaeota archaeon | reverse complement strand
CTTGAGCAATTAAAACTAATTTTTGCAAAAATAATCTATGCTTCTCAACCCCCTTATCTATTGAATGCCCAAGTTCCTTTCTTTGGGAAATCTTTAATTTTTTAAATATCTCATCTATTTTATCTGTGCAATTAGGAATTATATCTTTTATTGTCCTATATGTTTTATCTTTTTCATAGTAGGACTTTAATCTTTGCTTTTTATGTTGAGATAAAAAACTTATGTTTAAGAAAAACCTACTTAAATTTTCTTGCCCTGAAATATCAAGTCTCCAAACATTAGAATGATTATCCCAAAAGATTGAAGATTGAATGCCAAATCTTAATAAAAGTGTAGAGATTTGACTTGTGAGATTTTTATTTTGCGAAACAAATGAAATCCTACAGCCCCCTCTTTTTTGAAAGATCACCGAACCATCTCCATCATAAAGCGCTCTTAAAAGATATTTTATATTTTCTTTTGGCAATTGCATTATTTCTAAAGGAATTTCTTTTTTATCCCCTTTTTCTAAAAGATTCTTATCTAATTTTTCAAATAATTTTACTATTTTCTTTGATATTGTTCTGGCTGCAAATTGATGATTCCTTTTTACAATAATAGGTTTTTTCCCAAGATATTTTTCTACAGAAATACAATAATCCTTAATTAACATTTCATTATTATTCCAAAATTGTATTCCTGTTTTTTTCCCCCTATTTAATTCATAACATCCATCACTTATGTGATATCCTAAAACCTTGCATAAATAATCATTTTCCTTTTTGTATTCTTTAGATTTAATTTTAATTTCAGAAGGAATTGGGAAAAACATATTTTCTTTTAATTCGCTTGCTGGAATTGTTATTATTTTTCCATTTTTTACAATCCAACAAGGATGCTCTGAAGTTACAGTTACTTCTTTCCCATTTGTAAGTTCAATTTTTACAAACTCTTTAGGAGCAAGATGCCTGCTAACTCTCGAAGCTTTCTTTGGGAAATAATTTTGAAAGTCCGTAGAAATTAATTCAACATTTTGAACTGGAAGTATTTGGCAATCTTTCCCTTCATAAACCTCTTTGCTATTGTTTTTCATTAAATTATCAACAAATTTTCCTATCTCTACAATTTTGCCATCGGCCAACATTAACTTGAAATCAGGCAACATGCATTGTTGCTCCATTGCTTCGTGCATTGCACTTCTATCTTGTGGGTCCATCTTCTCAAGTTCATCTATACAAACTAACCCCTTATTTGACAAAACCATTGCACCTGCTTCTAAACTCCAGCCACGCAAATATTCGTCCCTCACCACCGTGGCTGTCAAGCCAGCACCTGAAGTAGATTTTCCAACAACATATCTTCCTTTCGGAGAAATCGTAGCCATAAAAGTTAACAAAACAGATTTTGCAACACCTGGGTCCCCAACCAATAAAATATGGATATCCCCCCTACTTTTTTGGCCATCTACATGAACTTTTTGAACTCCACCAAATAATTGTAAAACCAAAGATTTTTTTATTTCTTCATACCCCCAAATACTTGGACTAATACTTTTTGCTAATTTTTCAAAAATATTTGGGTCTTGCGAAAGTTCAAGAATTTGGTTCTCGTCTTCATCATTTATGTCAAGTTCTTCAAAGGTTTCTTCCATTGGAATTATATTATTAACTTCAATTGCAAGTTCAAATCTTGTTGACAACCCCCCTGTTTTCAAAGGAACAGGAACTTCTTTTAAAACTCCAATAATTTTCACCCTGCTTCCAGGTGTTGTTTTTTCTTCCATTCGCGGCTCAACCAAATCTTCTTTTAGAAAAGCATTAATTCTTTTTGGTTGTTCACCACCAACTAAAGATTCAGGAGATTCTTCAATAACAAGTCTTTGGGTATCAACCATTTCCTTGCTTAATAATTTAAACCCTCCTCGCCTACCACAAGAACATCTTGAAGGTTCTCGGAATTTTTTTTCCATTTGCAAAACAGAAATTACTGTTCCACAACTCGGACACTCAAACTTTGCGTTTACAACCTGTGGCCGAACATCTGAAGCCTGCCGAATAATTCCTTCAACTATCACAAGTTCATTCAAATTCCTCGAACGAATATTTCTAACTTTTATTTCTTGGGACTTATAAAGATTTGTCATCCTTATCCGAACATCTTTTACTAATCCAAATTCTTCAACAGCCAATTCAACCAACCGCAAAACTTCCTCAGGATTTAAAAGGATTTCATCTGAAAGTTTTTTTGAAAACTCGCTCAATTTCATAAAATCAAGATAAATTACATTTGCCCCCTTTCTAATAGATTCACCCATCTCTTTTTTATGAAAATCAAAAAAATTCTTTGCCTCACTTATTAATTCTTCATTCCTTGTTTGATTTTTATCTTCATCCATACCTACAAAAGAAGCTCTTTCTTTTTATAGATTTATATAAATTATTGGGTAGTTTAGGGAATATGTTTTAAAGATAAACAGGGCTATTGATTTACTAAACTTTCAATTCTTTTGCCTTTTAATGTCAAAATATAAATTCTTCCTAACTTTTCTTTTTCATTTAAACATTTAGCTATTTTCTTTTTTGTAAAATGTCTTAAGGTATCGCTGATATTATTAAGAGATAATTTAGTTAATTTTTTAATTTGTGTGGGTGTCAAGGGTTTTTTCATGACTCTGATTATTTTAGTTCTTTGTGAACCACGAATTACCCAAGAATATAATTGAAGTTCTTCATTATTCATAAATACAGGGGTTTTTAAGAATTAAAAGGAATTACACTGAATTTATACCGAAAAGATTAAAAGTAATAGTTTCTATATTAAAATTATGATAAAATCGAAAAATTTTTGTTATAGTAAAACAAAATTGAAAGGAGGTAAAATGAAAAAAAATTTAATTTTTGGAATTAGTTTAGTTTTAGTTGTTCTTATGGCTTCGGGCGTGTTTGCTGGCTGGTTTGGTTTGACTGGAAATGCACTTCGAACAGGAGAGAAAGTGGCAGAAGATTCTTCTTTAATTGTTGGGAATATAGAAGAAAATAAGGTCAGAATTGGAAATGAAATTTATTTTGAAGGGGAGAAATTTTCAGATTCAGGAAAGACCTATGAAGTTAAAGCAGTAGAAAAAAAGGCATGGTTTTTTGGTTCAGATAAAGTAGTAATTGAAGAAGTTGAAGAAGAGCCTGTGCCTGTTGAAACTTGCACAGATAGTGATGGTGGTTTGAATTATTATGTGAAGGGAAAAATAGAAGACAAAAACCCGACTGCAAGCTGGGATATATGTTATACATTGGATTCAAGTGGTGGTTCGATTGAGACAAATAATTGCTCTGGAAATAATTGTTATGTTTCAGAACAGTATTGTCAAAGTCCCGATTCAATTTATGGTTCTGTTATTGAATTTCAATGTCCAAATGGTTGTGTAGATGGTGCTTGTGTTGGCGAAAAACCGATTCCGTCCGAAGTAACGTACGAAGGCGTTTTGAAGATGTTGGGGAGTTGTGAAATTAAAAGAAAACTTGGTCCCGCA
This sequence comes from Candidatus Woesearchaeota archaeon, assembly GCA_964615065.1. Classification (GTDB taxonomy): domain Archaea; phylum Nanobdellota; class Nanobdellia; order Pacearchaeales; family GW2011-AR1; genus JAHILJ01. The sequence goes on along the minus strand of CAZTPM010000030.1, from coordinate 3,493 downwards.
GAAAGTGTAAATTGCTATGAAATTTGTAGAGAGGAAAATAAAACTTGTATTGCTTCTATTTTTTCAAAATGGCAAATTCCCACTCCAGAAACAAATAAAAGCAGCATTATTTATAGTAAACCTATAAATTGTAAAGAGGTTGTAGGTGTTGGTTATCTTTCTTTGGAAGCTTTATATTGTACTTGTTGTTCAACACAATAATAACTAAAACAATTTATTTATTTTTTATTTTCTTTTCTTGTTTATTTCTTATAATTCTTCAAGGCAATCTTAACATTTCTTAGAAGTTGCCGCATACTATCTTCAAGTTGGACCTTGTTTTTTGTTCCTGTGCAAACAAGTTTTCCATTACTAAAAAGAAGAAAAGTCGCATTTGGTTCTACTAATTTGTAAACTAAACCAGGAAATTGTTCTGGTTCATATTCTGTATCTTGCATTTCTAACGCCAAAAAATTCAAATTGAGTTTAAGATTAATTGTTCCTGAAGCAACAATATTTTGAACAGTTATTTTTGGTTTTATTGTAACATTCACATTTATTTTCCTAAGTTGTTTTATAACAGCTTGGATAACTTGCCTAACCTGCGCAACAGACTTTGTTCCTGTGCAAACAAGATTCCCAGAAGAAAAAACAAGAACAGCTGACTTTGGTTCTTTAACCCTCAAAACAAGCCCAGGAAAAGTTTCAGGATTATATTCTGTATTTGGCTGAGTTCGCGCCAATTTTGTCAAAGGAACAGGTTTTTCTAAAGAAGTTGTTGCAACAATATTCTGAATTTTATATGTGCCTACTTTGTCTATTGCCATTTTTATCATTAGATAATACTAAATTATTAGCAAATTTGGTTTATAAAGGCTTCGAAGATAATTCAGATAGGTTTTTAAGTTTTGAAATCGTTTGGTTTTTATGGGTGATGAAATAAAAACAATATTCAAAATCAAGAACCATGAACTTATTACTGAAATTTCTGGTGAAGCTAAAACATTTCCAAAATATACAACCCAAATAATTAATCTTGCTAACCAAAATTCTCAGGGAACTCGCCCGAAAGTAGTTGGTCAATTATCAGATTTAATACAAAAATGCCCCCATAAAGAATATGAAAAATGGAAAGAATGGTATTTAGAACAGCAACCAGAAGCAATAGACAAAGCAACAGATAAGATTTTTGAAATGGTTAAAAATCTTAAAGAATCCATAAACAAGATTGATAAGGAAATGGTACGTGATTGGGTTAGAGATTTAATTATTGATAAAACATTTATTGGTTTAAAATTTCAAGAAGCAATTTTAAAGAGGGTAGCCAAATTAAAGAAAACAAATTATAGATTATCCAATCCACAAGAAGAAAGTAAAGGGATAGATGGATTAATTGGAGAAATGCCAGTTTCAATAAAACCTATGACTTACAAAACTAAGAATATGTTAAGAGAACAAATTGAAGTGAAATTTATTTTCTACGATAAAAAGAAAGATGGAATTAATGTGGACATAAGCGATTTAGAATAAATGCTCAACCTTAAATAAATTCTCTCCAGCTTTTTTAACCTCTTGGATTTTTGGAAGATGTAAATTAATTTCTTGTCTTGTCATAACAGGAAACCTATAATTTTTATTAGTATATTTTAATTCTCCTCTTTCTTGTTCTCTTTGTTTTACAAACTCTTTATGTTTTCTTAATCGTAAATCTATAAATTCATTTGCTGGCTCTTTAACTTGAATTAATTTATTATCGATGTATTCTTTGAAGTTTGAATCTATTTCATAACCAATACTATTTCTACCACAAACCATAGCTCCAAAAGTTGTTGTGCCTGTTCCTAAAAAGGGATCTAAAACAAAATCGCCTTGAACAGAAAACATACTAATTAATCTATAAGTTAATTCTGGGGGATAAGCTGCACTTCTTTTCCTTAATTTTATATCGTTTAGTTTTTGAAAAACTCCATTTATATCTTTCCATTTATCTGAAAACCAAATATTTCTTTCTTCCCAAAAGAAAGCACTTTTTTGCCTGTTTGCTCTTTGTTCTGGCTTAACAAATTTTCTTTTTCCATCTTTTCTTAAAATTAAAATATGCTCGTGTTCTAAAGTTACATAAGCACCAACAGGCAACATTCCAGAACCCATAAATTTATCTGGTTTATTTGTTTCTTTAACCCAAAGAATTTCAGGTAAAGCGTGAAAACCTAATTTTAAACAATGATTTAAAATTCTTGCGTGATTTGTATAAATTTGAAAAACCTCTTTTAGTGTTCTTGTTGCATCTCCAATATCTATGCAAGCAATTCCTCCATTTTTTAGAACTCTAAAAGTTTCCCCCCAAACTTTATCTAATTCTTTATGCATTAATTCAAATGCTTTTTCTCCATCTTCTTCTTTTAATGCTTTAATAATCTCAGGATTTTGCCCCCCAAACATTTCATCCCACATTTGAATCATAGGATAAGGAGGAGAAGTTATCATTAAATCAACGCTTTCATCTTTTAATTCTTTCATTTCTCTGGCGTCACCAAAAATTATCTTATGTTCTGTTTTCATTTTTTCTAATTTTTCTTTTTAGGTTTATTCCAATATGGTGATTTACATTTTGGGCAAATAATTGGTTTTTCTTTTTTGTTTCTTGGAACCCATTCATGTTTACATCTTTCACATTTGTATGCTTTAAGTTTTAGAATTATTTCAGCCATGATATTTTTAAATAATTAACATATTTAAACTTTACTTTTTTAGGTTATACCTTTAAAGTAATAAAAAACAAAATTATTTAAAAGTATTCATTTTACGCAGTTAATTTAAGTGTAAAAAGAATCTTTTCTGCTTCTTTTTGCATTTTGCGCAGTTAAAAATAAACCCTAACCAAACTTCCAATTTTCTCTTCTTTGATTTTTGAAATCTTTTTCAATTTCTTCTAAACTTGCAATATCATAAACCCCCCTATCCTCTCGCAATAGAGTTATTCTTGGAAAACGCAAAGCCCATTTTGATTCATAATTTGGAGAACGCTGAAGATCTTGATAATGAACCTGAACAACAATTTTCGGTTTTATTGTAACTTTTTTTCCTTTTTCTGCTACAACCAAGGGCATCAAAATTTTCGTCAAATTTTCAAAAGTAATTTTATTTTCTTCTGTTTCTTTTTCAAGAATTCCTGTTCCAACTTTTCCAATTTCTAAAAATTTGTTTCCTTTTCTACATGATAAAATAAAGGACGAAAGCCAACCCCCCCTTTTTCCAGCACCCCATTCTGCACCTGTAATAACCAAATCTAATTCGTTTGTTTCTGGTTTTAATTTTAACATATGCCCAACTCTCCGACCAGATTTATATCCTGCTTTCAAATTCTTTAACATAATTCCTTCTTGATTATTTTTTAAAGCTTGTTTGTAAAACTCTTCAATTTCTTTTTTATTAGAAGTTTTTTTAAATTTTGAATAAATAAATTTATATGGGTGCTTTATTAAAATCTTTTCAACAAGTTCTCTTCGCTTTT
>CAZTPM010000029.1:0-7140 GCA_964615065.1 Candidatus Woesearchaeota archaeon | reverse complement strand
GTTCTTATAATTAAATCATTTAAATTTATCTCCCTATTTTTTATTTTTTTAACAATGTCTTTTAAATATCCTAAGGCCTTTTTTTCGTTTCCATCTTTTAAAATCTGGTTAATTATTTTATTCTGCAATTGCCTTGACAATTTACACCAATCTCTTCGAACAGTTTCAAAACCACGTATCTTTAATTTATTATTATAATCCAATAAAGCATATTTCTTTTTTGCACCTAAATTTCCAGCTCGCTTTGTAACCCAAATACCCCTTTTAAAAAATCCTTCAAGTTCTAATTCCATAACACCAGGAAGTTCTGAATTTAATTTTTTCAAAAGTTCTTTAACATCAGATTCTTTTTTATCGCCAATTAAAAAAGCAATGCTATCTGTATCACCATAAATAACTTTATATCCTTCTTTCTTAACTTTTTCAATTATTTCTTTATTATATTTTCTAACAAAAGATAAAATAGAAGCAGATGATTCTAATGAATAATATCTTGCCCCAAAAAAACCAATATAACCATGAACAGAAGCAGACAAAACCTTGAAAGCATTGCTTCGTGCTTTTGTAATTTGGTTTGGGTTTTTTTTATATTCTTTTTTAAAATATTTTCTTTTTTCCAAAATTTCTTTCAAAAGAATTGGAAAAAAATTATCTTGCTTTGAAAAATAAAATTTTGTTTTATTTCCTCCAAAATCAATTTCAGGAGTTTCGTATGAATTTTTTTCTTTTTTTTCTAAAAGAGTTGCCTTTGAAATATTCATAGAAATAATAATGCTTGTGTGCATAGAACTAAAATCAAAAATCGCAATTTTTTCGTAAAGTCCTGGTGTCGGCTCAAAAACAAAAGCACCTTCAACAGAATTTCTATGCCTTCTTTCAGAAATCTCGTCATAAGTTGGCCTTCGCTCAGGAATTTCATTAAATTTATCTAAATTATGCAAGAGATAAGATTCGACTTGTTTTGACAAACCATTTCGGGAAATATCAAAAATCGGCTCTTGAATAACTTTTGTAAATTCCAAAAGATCAGGCCAAAACTTTTCAAATAATTGCAAGGTCAAAATAGAATCATGCAAATTATATTCAAAATAATTTTTCCAGCTTTTCTCACCAAGTTTTGAAGAATGCTGAATTTTAAAATCCTTTTTTGTATCTCCTAAAAATTCCTTGGCGACCTCATTTAAAGAAAGTGTCTCAGATTGCATATATTGTGCATAAGCAGTTCGTATAAATTTCAACAAATCAATATGAGTAATCCCAAAAATTTTCCCTGTAAGATTTACCCCTCGCGAAAACTTTGGTTGAGTTCCATCTAAACTTAAATCAAGTTTTACATTAAACTTTTCAGCCCTTGCTTTTAAATAAGGCAAATCAAAACCATCTGAAAAATAACCAGTTAAAAAGTCAGGCGAAATTTTTTTCACATATTCAACAAATTTTTCCAAAAGCTCTGCCTCATCTTTAACATCCTCAACATAAGCAGGTTTTTTTTCAATTTTTTTCCAAGTTAAAACTTTTTTGAAATTCTCGGAAACAAGAGAAATCATAAGGATCTCACCTTTCCCAATTTTTAATTCATCTGTTTCAATATCATATGCTAAAACTTTTGGCTGAAATTTTTGATTTTCAATTTTTTTAAAAGAATCTAATTTTATACAAAAATCAACATCTAAAGACATATCAATTCCTCCAAACTCTAAAGAATTATTTAAAATTTCTCCTTCAATTTCATACCAGCACAAAGGATTTATTTTTTTTTCAATAATATAATGTGTAATATACCCCAAATCATAACCCCTTCTTTTCTCAATTTCAAGCATCCCAAGGTGACTTGCAATATCATGCAAATCCTTATAATTTGTCGCAAATACTTTCAAGGCCTGAACTTTTTTCCCAAGATATTTTTTTTCCTTAAATTCAACTTTTTCAACTTTTGTTTTCCTACCCTTACAATCTAATCTTATTTTTGAAATTTTTAAAATTAATTTCTCAATTTTTTTCTTTGAAATATCTTTTTTCAAAATCGCCCACAAATAAACAGGACAAGAATCAACCACACAAACTCTTTTTCCTTTTTCACTCCTGCCAACTACTTTTACATAGTTTCTTCCCTGAAAATCAAAAGAACCATAATCAATTGGAATAAATTGAATTTTCATATCTGTTAAAAGCAATTCTATTATTTAAAACTTCGGATAGTAAAATTTATATATTGTTTGTTTGTGGTGAAAATATGGTAAATGAATCAGATATAACAAGCTATTTAGATTATTTTGATGATAGTTATGACAACCCAACAAATGCACAAATAAATTTTGAGATGGAAGAAGTAGAAAGAATTTTGAGAAAGAGAAAAGAGGAAAAATTAGAAGGAAATTTAAGAGAGACAGAAAATAATATTTCAAAACTAAAAAAAATAGTTTTAGAACCCTTTGCAGAATGCCTTCCAGGAGAAAGAATAAGTGGGATAGAAATTAAAAGAAAAATAAAATTACTTAAAGAAAATGGGTATAAAGTAAGAGTTGGTTTTTGGCAAATGAAATCAAACGAAGCATGGAGATATTATAATTCATTAAAGAAAAATATATTAAATACTAATTAGTTAAATATAAATATTTCTCATGCTTTAAAAAAACATGGGATTAAACATCAGAGAAATCATTCCAAGAAAAGAAATCCAAATTTCTGATTTAACAGGTAAAACAGTTTGTGTGGATGCTTTTAATATTTTGTATCAATTTTTGTCAACTATTCGACAAAGGGATGGAACACCTTTAATGGACAATCAAAAAAGAGTCACAAGCCACTTATCTGGACTTTTTTACAGAAACTTAAATCTTCTTGAACAAGGAATAAAACTTGTTTATGTTTTTGATGGAGAACCCCCTTCTTTAAAACTAAAAACCCATGAAAAAAGACAGGATTTCAGAGAAACTGCAAAAGAAAAATACAACATAGCAAAACAAAAAGAAGATTTTTTTGGAATGAAAAAATATGGAAGCCAACTCATTCGATTAAATGATGAAATAATTGAAGAAAGTAAAAAACTTTTGAAGGCCATGGGGATTGCAGTTGTCCAAGCTCCAAGTGAAGGCGAAGCAGAAGCAGCATATCTTGCAAAAATAAAATCAGAAGTCTATGCAAGTGTTAGCCAAGATTATGACAGTTTACTTTTTGGAGCACCACGCCTTATCCAAAATTTAACTTCTTCAAAAAGAAAAAAAACCTTTTCAGGATGGATTGAAACAAGTTTAGAACTTATTGAATTAAGCAGTGTCTTAAATTCTTTAGAAATAAATTTAGATCAATTAATTTGTTTAGGAATTTTAGTTGGAACAGACTACAATCCAAAAGGACTCCCAGGAATTGGCCAAAAAAAAGCTTTGCAAATTGTTCAAAAATACAAACAACCTGTTTTAATTTTCAAAAGTATTGAAGAACAAATTCTAAGCTTGCCTGAAGAAGACAGATTTGATTGGAAAGAAATCTTTGAATTATTCCACAACCATGATGTAAAAAATGTTGAATTTGAGTTTCAAAAAATAGATGAGGCGAAAATTAAGAAAATTTTAGTTGAGGAACATGATTTTTCAGAGGAGAGAGTTGAAAAACAATTAGAACGTTTAAGAAAAATTCAAAGCCAAGCCAAGCAGAAAGGTTTGAGTGAATGGTTTTAAGATTTATTTTGAAAATTTTTGTGGGATTTATATTTTGGTTAAAATGAACTTAATAAAGCATGTATACTTTATAATAGTAACAAATAGAAGGACTTATAAATCCCTTTTATTCTTCTAAATTAATAACAATGATAAATAAAACACCTTCAAAACTTTTGACTTATGGGGGGAATATAGTAGGAAGCTTTTTTAATTTGATTTCTCCTGTAAATGCTCTTGCCTCTATTTTTTATGGGGGTTTAGATATGGCAAAGGATATTAAAGTTTTAAGAAAAAGAATAAGTCCTAAATTTGAGAGATTAGCAAAGCTAGCAGGGGTTATGGTTTATATTCCAAAAACTTTAATTGATTTCTCAAGTATCTCTACAAATCCTTCAAATGCTTTTGAAGCTTTAGGGGATGCAGCAATTATTTATCAAATAGGAAAAGATACAAAATATAATTATCAAAATTCAAAAGGGAAGTATACTTTTACAAAAATAATAAATGGGGTTGTGGAGGATTTAAGTTCACTAAATAATTATAAAGGAATTGTGAATGGAGATAAAAGTCCTGTAACACGAAAAAGCCAGAATTTAGATGATTTTGTTAGATATCCTGATGATTAATACATTAAGAATAATACAAAAAATTGAATATTCTTAAACAATTTTCTTTTGATCAAGATTTTTTTAAGAGGCTTAGAATAATTATTTTAAATCTTCAGGAGCTTTTGCATTTCTATTTGCTATTTTATTTGATAAAAATGTTCTTTTATTATACCCTTTTTTTCTTGCCATTTTAATAATGGTATTCATTACCTGTTTTATTCTTGTTTTTCTATATGTAGGTGAATTATAATATTGATAAAGATAAGCTAAATATTTCTGTTTTAAATCAATAATACTTCTATCTTTTGGAAGATATTTTGTTTGGGTTTGTTCTTTATCTGGCTCTCTTGGTCTTTCTCCTTCACCACCTATCTTATCTTTTATTTTAAAAATTTTAAAAATTTTCCAAAACTTTAATCCAAACAAAACCAAAACAATTCCAATTATTAAAGCAGCACCTTTTTCATATATTAATTCTGTAAATCCAAGAACAATAAAAAACGCTCCGAGACCTATTAAAAAATATTTGAATTTCTTTTTCTTAATAGCATAAATCATTCCTACAACCAAAACAATTCCAAAAAAAGCCATAAGAAAATCTTCTGTAAAACCTAATCCGTAAAAAAAAGTTGAAATATCAAAACTTGCTCTGCTTAATCCATAAGTCAAACCTACTGAAAGTGCGAGTGCAGGAACCCACGCTGCTCTTGAAGGATTCCCAGATTTATCTTTTGAAAATCTTGAAAAAGCAAGATTCAAAAAAAACAAAAACAAAAGAAAAGCAACCCCAAGAAAAACATCATTTGGATTTAAACTTGCAAAAAGATTTCTAATTGAAAAACCACCATAATACCCAAACGCACTTACAAAACTAATTGAAAACAAACTCAGCAAAAATAAGCAACTCTTTTTCATATTTAAATCAAGTTTATCAATCTTATAAAGTTTTTTATATTGAATTCTTCTAATTATTTTATGAAACAAAGAGCATTTGAATTATTAGGAAACATTGCAATTATTAATTTTTCTAAAAATATAAAATCAAAAGAGAGAAAAAGATTTGCTCAAAAAATTTTAAAAGAAAATAAACAAGTGACAACTATTTTAGAAAAAACAAAAGGTTTTTCAGGAAGATTAAGAAAAATGAAAACAAAACCTTTGGCAGGAGAAAAAACAAAAGAAGTTTTGTATAAAGAAAATGCATGCACCTTCAGATTTAATATAGACAAAACATATTTTTCTGCAAGATTAAGCAATGAAAGAAAAGAAATTGCAAACAAAATTAAAAAAAATCAAGAAGTTCTTGTTATGTTTGCAGGAGTCGGACCTTTTCCTATAGTAATCGCAAAAAATTCAAAAGCAAAAAAAGTTTTCTCAAATGAAATAAATAGGGAAGCAAACAAATATGAAAAACTAAACATTGAATTAAACAAGGTTCAAAAAAAAGTTGAACAAATTCCAGGAGATATAAAAAAGGTTGCTAAGAAATTAAACAGAAAATTTGACATAATTGTAATGCCAAAACCACAATTAAAAGATAGTTTTTTAGAACAAGCTTTTATGTTAAGCAAAAAAACCACAAGAATTTTTTATTATGATTTTTGTAAGGAAGGTGAAGAAAATTTAATTATTGAAAAAATAAAATCAGAAGCAAAAACATACAAAAAGAAAATTAAAATTTTAAAAACCAAAACAGCAGGAGAAATTGCCCCTTATAAAATTAGATTAAGAGTTGATTTTAGAATTATTTGATTGAATTATATTTAGATTTTGCAGGAATACAATATTCTTCCTTTTCAGAATCCCATAATTTTCCTTTTCTAAAAATGCATTCTTCAAAGGTTTCATCACCAATTCTATTTTTTTTTATCAAGGGATTATGATATTTTCTATTATTTCCTATCCACTTCTTTCTATAACTCTTATTATTAAAAAAAGAGATATTCATGTATTTTGTATTAAAAAGGTTTTGTTGTATTAATCTTTCTACTCCTGTATCTACAATTATCTTTTCTAAATTTACATTGTTTCTTAATAAACTTTGTAAAATATATAATTTTTTAGTATCAGAAATATTTTTATCAACAATTTCAAATTGAAATTTATCTAAAATTGGATTTTGATGCAAAAAAAGCAAATCAATGTCCCTTGGATTTCCCTCGCTATTTGCTAGAGAACCAAAAAGCATAAGATCAACTAGTTTAATTTCTTCTTTTATAGCCCATAAACTTTCTGCAAATTCTTTTACTATTCCTAAATAATTCATAAAAGTTGAACTTGCATTTCTTTTTTAAAGATTTCTATAGTTTTTTTTCAGCCTTAATTGCTGTTGGAGCTTCACCACCATGCCAAGTAAATCTCGGCCTAATTCGAATAGGATAAATTCTTTCTGAATTATCATCAAGCACAATTGCAGAACCTTTCAAAGTTGGGAGGTCATCCATATATTTTTTAATACTATTAAAAAGATAACTCTGCATAATATAATTCAGTGCTTCAAGGTCTGGCTGAGAAGTAACCCTATGAGAAATAACTAAATCTGACTGAGTCATAACATCTCTATGAATCTGTCCTGGTTGCTGTGTTGCTAAAACAAGCGAAATCCCAGGTTGCCTACCTTCTCGCAAAATTTGAATCAAAGCATCTGTTGCAATTGTTTTTCTATCCAAAGGCAAAAATTCATGTGCTTCATCTATAAACATCCAAACAAGAGGATCCTCTTTTTTTTCTGAACCTGAAAAATACTCAAGACCTTTTGAAACAGATTTTATTTCTTCTTTTTTTCTAGATTCCATTCTCTGATTAAATATTTTTTTTGAGCCATACAACTCGAAATATCGAAATTTCGACATATCGATATAGCGAGCTAAGAA
>CAZTPM010000028.1:0-7279 GCA_964615065.1 Candidatus Woesearchaeota archaeon | reverse complement strand
GAGCTATGGAGGGCTTTTAATATCCCAATGTCCTTAAGACATAGAGGGATAAAATACAAAGAATAACTTTGTTTAAAAATTTGTTGATTGTTAGAATTCGCAACTCACAAGTTCGTTGATATTAAAAATTGTTAATATCCTAAAATCAATTATTATAATATTTTTCATCACGCGAATTACGAACGACAATTATCTAATTTCAGGCAAGATAAATATCCAACTATTAAAAAATCAATCCTCTCCCTCAACTTCGCCTTTTCGTTGTTCTGCTACAAAAAATGCCAGATTGGATTGGGTTTCTTTTATTTTTCCTTCGCGTTCATAAACAGATAATGCAGAAGGCAATGCAAACTTTCCGAGCACGCCAATTTTAGAATAAATGATATATGAAATCATTCTAACTTCACCCGATTCAAGTTTTTCAAAGTTCCATTCTATTCTTTTGTTTTCTTTGCTAATTCGGGTTGGCTGTTCACCGCCGAACTTCTCGTAAATCTTTACTAAAGGAGGCAATCTATCAATTATGCTTACTCTTTCAACATATTTTCTTGCTTTTACAAACAAAGTAACTTTTAATGCAAATTCCCCGCCTTTTGCCTTAACAAAAGAAACTTTTTTTCTTAAAACTAAATCAGAATCTGAATATTTTTTCGAGAAAACCACAATTGCCACAATTAAAATTATTCCAAGGAAAGGTAAAAACCAGTTTGTTTTAATTTTTATTTCTAAAGTTTCTCCTGGAGGAAGATTAAGATTCCAAGTATAATAAACTGTAGCACCTTGTCTTTCAACAAGTTCTGGTTCAGGACTGAAGGTTGTAAATAATCTTGAAATTATATTTTTCTTAAAAATTATTTCGGGCTGAACAGCGACATTTCCATTGTTCTTTTTTGTAATTGTTTTTGTGTTTATAAAAAACCCAGAACTCTCTTTTGTTGTTTCAATTAATTCTTCTTCGTTAAATTTAACGACCCCTTCAATTGTAGCTTTTTTATCTTGGACGCTAACTTCTGCTTTTATTGTGTAAAAACCTGCAAGAATTTTATTAAAATCTTCTTTGTTTAATTGAATCTCAAATGTTTTTTTTTCTTTTGGTCCTAATTCAAATTTTTTTTCAATGTCAAAGAAAACAGATGAAAATTTTACAGACATTTGGCTGAAGTTAAAATTTTCTTTATTTTCTATGTAAATTTCAATTGTATTTGAGTTGGGCTTTATTTCTCCTGAGCCAATTAAAAATGAACTTTCTAAATCTATTATTTTAAATATTACTTGTTCTTGAACCTCGTCGTCATTTGCGTCCCTGATAAAATAACTGAATGTGTAAAAACCACGATATGTAAAATCCCTTAAGGAGGTTATTATTAATTCTATGTTTTTTGTTTGGGCTTTTTCTATTGCTGTAGTTCCCTTTGGTTTCATATCAAAAGCTAAAAGATTGTAAAACTCAAAAGTATTTGTTTCGCCGAGGTTTGTTATTTCTAAATCAAAAGTTACAGGATTGTTTAAATCTGCAATCATGACCTGACCTGTGCTTGCTCTTTTAACATCTAAATTTATTGCGAAAATTCCTGGTAAGATCGCGACCAATAAAATTAAGAAAATTAATTGTTTTTTCATAAGAAAAACACCTAAAGGTTATATTTAAAATTTGTGGGAGTGCAGAATATAGTTATTTTACTTCAAATACTTCAAACCTTCTTTTATCTGGGATTGTCTTTTTATTTTTAGAATTTTTGGAAGAACAGAATCAGCTTTAGCTTGCCAACCTTCAACAACATATTTTTCAACTTTTTTATCATTAATACAATATAATTTTCTTGAACCATCTTTTTTAGTTATTATAATTCTTTCAAATTTTAAATCATTCCTTAAATGATCCTTTAATTTAATTGAACTTCCATTTTTGTTATAAATTGTCAAGTAATTCCAATTATCGTGAAAATAACCAATTGCTTTCTCAAACTTTACACTATCTTGACCAACCCTTCCATTATAATTATATTGACTTCCCACTTTAACTGTGCAACCTTGTAAAAGACCTATTGATGATGCTAATAATACTAAAGCACTTTCTTTTTTTACGTGCCTTATTGAACTCAAAGTTTCTTTTAATGTTTGATAAAATTTATTTGTCATAAAAATTCAAGAAATTCAAAGTTTAAAAACATTTCTATATTGTTGTAATTATAAAATTAAACTAACCTATTTCTTGCCTTCTAAATCTAACCAAGCTTTTGCTTGGTTTAAGAATTCATCGCATTTACCTATTAACTTGTCTTCCATTTGCTCAATTCTTGAAGCGATAACCCATTTTTCATAAATTGATCTTAAGAACTTTTGAAATCCAGATTTTTCAAATTTGCCATTATAATCTCGCAAAAGATTTCCAGAGACTTTTACTTCTGCGCTTCCTTTATTTGTCTTGATTTTTGCATTTCCCTGCATAATTTCAACTTCTTTAATATTAAGAATTCTAAATTTTACTTTTACACTATATTTAAAATAATCTGTGATTTTTTTTGTTCCTTCCCATTCTATGTTTATTTCTTTTGCATCTCCTGCAAGCTTTTCAGCATATTTTCCTTCTGCAATAAGAAGGCCTGTTTCATCTGTGAGCCAATCATAACAAAATTTATAAAAATCTTTGAACGAAAAAATTCCATCATATTTAACTTTGCTTGAGAATATCTCTTCTTTTTCCATATTTTATATTATAAGATTAGAAAGAATATATTTAAATGTTTTCTTATAGGGAATTGGTGTGTAAGAAACATATCGTGAATTAAGACATTGGCACACTTGCTTGTTTGTGTAATTAGATACAATTTTCCAAACTTCGTCAAGAAAAATTTTAAGAAAATTATTAATTTTCACAATTCTTCGCACATCCCTAAATTCAGATATTAGTTCAATTCTCCAAATCTCAAAAACCTTAAGAACAGCATTCCCTAACTTATTTCATGGAAATAAAATCTCAAACAAGGAACTTTTTTCAGAAGGTTTATTTTTGGATGGTTCTTGGTTTGTTTTTGTCTGCAATTTTTGCCATGTTAGTTTCAAGTTCAACTTTATTAATGTCTTTAGTTTTTAGCCCACTCCTTTTTGTTTTTATAATTTCCGAATTGATTTTGGTCATTGTTATAAGTGCACGACTTCAAAAGCTTTCTTTAACCACAGCAAAAACACTTTTTATAATTTATTCAATCTTAAATGGAATAACAATTTCTGTTGTTTTATGGGCTTACGTAAGTGCTTCTGTTATTTCTGTGTTTTTTATTGCAGCTGTAATGTTTGGGTCTTTAGGGATCTTAGGCTTTTTCACAAAAAAAGATTTAACAGCAATGGGAAAATTTCTTTTTATGGCTTTAATTGGTTTAATAATCGCAATGGTTGTAAATATGTTTTTAAGAAATGATACAACATCCTTTGTAATTTCAATTATTGGAGTTTTAATTTTTGCTGGATTAACAGCTTATGACCACCAATGGTTAAAAAAAATCTCATTATCTTTAGAAGACAAAAAAGCAGAAAAATTAGCAATCTTCGGAGCCTTGAAACTTTATCTTGATTTCATAAATATGTTTTTGTTCCTCTTAAGAATTTTCGGAAGAAGAAAGTGAATTTAATTCTAGTTCTTTCCTTTTTTTATTCCCCCAAAATGCAGTAGCAGGAATTATTAATGTTGCAGTAGGGATTGTTGATTCTAAAGGTTTAGGTGTTGTTCCTTTCATTTGATGAATTCCATAAACCATAGATATTGAAAAGAGAGAAGGAACAATTATTGCAGTTGCTAAAGCAAGAGATTTCTTTTTAATTTTAGTTGCTAAATATTTACACCCCTTCATAACACCCCCACCGAATAGAAATGTATAACTTCCTTGTTTAAGCATAGCATTTAAAGAACCCCATTAAATCTTTTGTTCCAAAATAATTTATTCCAAAAACAATACTTCCCATTATCCCAGCACCAAGAGAGCCCATTTTATAATCAATATATTTCCCCCCAAAATTAATTACTTTTTTGAAAATAGTTTTGTAATTACAATTTTTTTTCATATCTAAATTTTCAAATTTATTTTCTAAGTTTATCATAAAAAGAAATAAAAAATTAATTATTTAAACCTTTCTATCTGTAACTACTTTTTAGTTTCAACCAAACTTCTACTTGTAACAATTGCGATAAAGAAAAAACTAAACATCAAAATATCATTTGAAATAATCAATCCAATTAATCCACCTAACAAACTCAGGTTTACAATTATCCTAAACCATTTTCTACCTTGCTTTAATTCGTCTTTTGTAACTTTAGCTAAAAAATTTCCTATTGGAATTCCTAAAATTAAAACTAAAACCCCTATTAAAAGTTGAATATGTTCTTGCATGTTTGAAAAAGGGAATTGGTGTTTTTATATTTTTGGAATAAACAAAAAAGTGTTTAGAGATTTGAGGTATTAATAATTTAATATCACGAACAAAGCGAGGACAATTAAGAGTGCACAAATATTTAAAATCTAAAGATTCTTTATTAATTTATGTATAAAAAATTTTTAATAATAGCAAGCAAACAAGATAAAGCAGGGATTAATATTACAACATCTCTTTCTCAGTTCAGAAAGAATCCTGTGTTATCTGCTTTTTCATCTGAGCAACCAAATTTTGATTTTTATTTAATTGAAAAAGATATTTTGCATGAAGAAAATTTAGATTTAGAAAAAATAAATAAATATGATTTTATAATCTTCTCTTCAAAGCATGAGTCAAAAAGCAAAGAAAAAACACTTTCAATTCATGCTCCTGGAAACTGGCGAATAGCTGAACTTGGAGGAAAATCAGGAAAAGTTTGCAGGGCTTCTGCCTTATTCCAGAAAAAAATGTTTGAAATTCTGAACAAAAATTCTGAAAAATATCATCTTAAAGATTATAAAATAACTTTAGAAGCAACACACCATGGTCCCTTGATTGAAAAGCCCTGCTTGTTTATTGAAATCGGCTCAACAGAAAACCAATGGGTTGACAGAAAAGCAGGGTTTGTGATTGCGACAACAATTCGTGACACAATCGAACAATTTAAACCAAATCCATATGCTGAAATTGCAATTGCAATCGGAGGCCCGCATTATTGCCCGAACTTTAACAAGCTCCAACTTAATTCAAATGTTGCAATAGCTCATGTAATCCCTAGTTATGTAATCCCAATTTCAAAAGAAATAATCCAGCAAGCAATGGACAACACAGAAGAAGAAATTGATTTCGCGGTTCTTGATTGGAAAGGAGTCGGCAAAGCAGAACAGCGTCGGGAAGTTCTTAAAATTCTTGATGAATTATATTTGGATTGGAAGAAGACGAGTGAGGTTGGGGGATAAAAAGTTCGCATTCCATTATGTTAAATAACACAATGCTCGGTTAGGGATTCACCAAAATTTTGCTTTGCAAAACTTCTTTTACATCAATATTAAATTCAACCTCGCCATTTCTTCCAAACAATTCTAAAACCTTCCCAAGAAATAATCAAAGCAAGAATAATCAACACAACTGAAATAATTGAAAGCAACCAGTTTCCTGTGAACAAATATCCATTCGCATTAAACAAACTCCAAAACAATGCAGCCAAAGTTGTTACAACCATAAACAAAGTCGGGATAATCAAAAACTTTATTTTTTGTTTGTGCTCAATTAAATAAGCAGAAATTGTTATCAAAGCAATCGCAGCAACTAACTGGTTCGCAGTTCCAAACATTCTCCAAATATTTGAATATGTATTTGTAATAGCGAGGATGTATGCAGGAATGACTGTTATTAAAACACAAGTAATTTTATTTTTGAAAATTTTTGCTTTGAATGTTTCAGCAAGAACCAAACGCGACAAACGGGTTGAAGTGTCCAACGAAGTTAGAATAAATTGGTTAACCATAAAAACCCCAATCAATGAAGCAATACCAAAACTTAAAAATGAAATATTAAGCTGAGAAAAAATATTCCCGACCCCATTTCCAAAAGCAATAACCCATCCTTTATCCAACGAATCCAAGAAATTTAAATTTCCTGAATTCCATGATAAACCTCCAACAAATAATAAAACCAAAAGAGCCAGCAAACCCTCGGCAACCATTCCGCCATAGCCAATAAATTTTCCATGTTTTTCTTTTGCTAATTGTTTTGAAGTTGTTCCAGATGCAACAAGAGAATGAAAGCCCGAAATCGCACCACACGCAACAGTGATAAATAAAATCGGCCACATAGGAAGATTGCCGTGAATAATTGCAGGGCTGTTCATTATAGGTTTAACAATTAAAATAGAAACAAAACCAAGAGCCAAAAATAAAATTAATTGAATAGAACTAAGATAATCCCGAGGCTGTAAAAAAACCCAAACAGGAATCAGGGAAGCTAATGCACCATAACCTAACAAAAGAGTAATCCAAATTAATTTGGAAATCTGCAATGAAAAAGGCAAAGCAACAGGAATCTTGTAACCAACCCACATAAAAAAGAAAACAAAAAACAAAGCAATTAAACTTGAAACCAAAGCATTTTTTTTAAATTTGTAAACAGCTAAACCAAGAATCACCGCAATGATTGAAATTGCAACAATTGGAATAACTAACGAAGGTTGCGCAAGAATGCTGTCAGCAGCAGAAACAGAAAAAACAGTTATGATTAACATTAAAGTGAAATAAATCATAATTGCAAAAATTTTACCTGACTTTTTGTTCAAAGCTTTTGAACTAATTTGTGCAATTCCCTTTCCTTTGTTCCGCACAGAAATCATTAATGACAAATAATCATGAACAGCCCCGATAAAAATTGTTCCAAGCAAAATCCAAAGTACAACAAAAAACCAGCCAAAATAAGACACAGCCAAAATCGGGCCAATAATCGGGCCTGCACCTGCAATAGATGCAAAATGATGGCCAAAAAGAAAAAATTTGTTTGCAGGATAAAAATCTGTTTTATCTTTGTTCAGAACAGCAGGTGTTTTTTTATTTGTCGGCTTTACTTTTTTCTCGATATATTTTCCATATAAAAAATAATTTACAATCAAAAATAAAATTCCAATTCCTGCAATTAATGCTGTGTTCACCATTTTTTAAAACGCCCCGACCAGGACTCGAACCTGGATGTCCTTTCGGACCCAGATATTTGCGAATAAACTAAATTTGTTCGTAGCAATCTGGTGCAATACCATTATGCGATCGAGGCATATTCACCTCGGAGCGTACGAGAAGCTTTAGCGACCCATATGCGATCGAGGCATCCTCAAGCGATAGTATTTGTT
>CAZTPM010000027.1:0-7583 GCA_964615065.1 Candidatus Woesearchaeota archaeon | reverse complement strand
TAGAAATATGGATTTTCTTGCTATAAGTTCTATTGAAGTTGAGCAAAATTTTTGGCAAAGATTACTTGGTTATGGAGATGTTAGTATTCGTTTATATTCTGGGGAAACTGATAATTTAGTAAAACATATTAATAATCCTGCTAAATTTGCAAGATTTTTAAGAGAAAGAATATATCTTAAAAGAAAGGAGAAACCAAATTGGTAATTAATTATCCAGAAAAAAGACATAAGTCGCACAAAAAATTCGCATTGAAACTATTTATATTTGGAATCTTTTCAATTACTTTATTTTTGCTTATTTACACATCGTTTTCTGGATTATCTTTAACAGGAAATATTATTAGAGAGGATTATTTAAATAATAGTATTCTTATCTCAGCAGATTTAACTGTTCCTGTTTTATCTTTGAACGACGAGTTTGAAAAAATAATTATTAAGGGATATTCAGATTCTTTTTTTTATGTTGGGGATAAAAAATTTCCTTTGTCAAATTCAAAAGAGAATTATATAGTTTTAACTGATTATGAAGGGGAAATATCTTTTGATGAAAAGACCCTTTCAAAATTAAAAGGAAAAGCTATGGAAGTTTCTATTAACGGGATTCCAATGATGTCAAAAAACAATAAAAAAATGAAAATTTATTTTGATACGAATTTTAATTATCATTCGCTGGAAATTCCAGAAAAGGCCTTTATTAAAAAGTTAAATTATGAAACTTCTGGGATAATAATATTAGATAAAAAAACAACAATAAATCTTCATGATGAAAATCTTGTAATTGAAAAATTTTACGGAAGTTTGAAAATAGAAAATAAACATTTTAAAATTAAAGGGTATTTGAAAAAATTAGATATTAAAGGAACCAAGAAAATTTCTATTTCTGTTTGAGATTGAAGATTGTCCTTAAAAAAACAGCACAAAATAAAAAAATTGTGTGTGGCAATTGTTCTCAAAAACTTTTTATAGTGGTTTTAATTAATATATTTAGAAAATGGGTGAAGATATTAAAAAAAAAGAGATTGATTTATTTAGAAGTTTTGCTTTTGCAATTGTAATTCTTTTAATTTTAATTTTTGTGGGGGCAATTATTTATTCTCATATTGAAGAATGGAATTATCTTGATTCATTATATTTTACTGTTGTAACTTTAACGACAATTGGTTACGGTGAGATTGTTCCACAAACAAATCTCGGAAAAATATTTACAATGTTTTTTTCTTTTTTTGGGATTGCAATGGTTTTTTACTTTTTTTCTGTAATTGGAAAATATGTTTTTAAAAAAACTTTTGAAAAAAAGCTTGAAGAACATCACGATAAACTTTTAAAACATATAAAAGAAAATAAATAAAATGGAAATATTTATAGAATTAAGTTTGATTATTTGCATTACTGCTTTAATTGCAGGGATAATGAGGTTGCTGAAACAGCCGTTGATAATTGGCTATATTCTTGCAGGAATAATTGTGAGCCCGTATTTTTTAAATATTGTTAAATCTACAGAAACAATTGCGGTGTTTTCTCAAATTGGTGTGGCATTTCTTCTTTTTATCGTCGGTTTAAGTTTAAGCCCAAAAGTTATGAAGGAAGTTGGTAAGGCCTCTTTAATAACCGGCATTGGCCAGATTGTTTTTACTTCTTTAATTGGCTTTTTCATAAGTAAATTGTTGGGATTTTCAACAATAGTTTCATTGTATATTGCAGTTGCTTTGGCATTTAGTAGCACAATTATAATTATGAAATTATTGTCTGATAAAAAAGATTTGGAAAAGTTGTATGGAAAAATTTCAGTTGGTTTTTTATTGGTTCAGGATCTTTTTGTAATAATTCTTTTAATGGTAATTTCTTCTTTTTCAAGCAGGTTAAGCACAATTAATTTATCTGTTGGACTTATTTTAAGCGGAGTTTTATTAATTGGTTTATTTATTTTAATTAGTGTTTATGTTTTACCAAGTTTGTCAAAGTTTTTTGCAAGGTCTCAGGAATTTTTATTTTTGTTTTCAATTGCATGGGGCTTAGGTTTAGCGTCGCTGTTCCACTATATTGGGCTTTCAATGGAAATTGGTGCTTTAGTTGCAGGTGTTGCGCTTTCTATGTCTCCTTATCATTATGAGATTAGTTCTAAAATGAGAACATTAAGAGATTTCTTTATTATTTTATTTTTTATACTCCTTGGATCTCAAATGGTTTTTGGAAATATAAACCAGCTTATTATTCCAGCAATAGTTTTCTCTTTGTTTATTCTTATTGGAAACCCCTTAATTGTTATGATATTAATGGGTTTGCTTGGATATAAGAAAAAAATAGGTTTTCAAGCAGGATTTACAGTTGCCCAAATAAGTGAGTTCTCTTTAATCCTTATTGCATTAGGTGTTAGTGTTGGTCATCTTACTAATGAAATCTTGTCTTTAGTTACAATTGTAGGGCTAATAACTATTTCAGGTTCAACATATCTTATATTATATTCTGATAAAATATATCCTTATTTATCTAAATACTTGTCTATATTTGAAAGAAAAAAAGCCAGAAAAAATGAATCAAAAACAAAAGACTATGATATTGTTTTGTTTGGATATAATCGGATTGGCTATGATATTTTAAAATCATTTAAAAAATTAAAAAAGAAATTTTTAGTTGTTGATTATAATCCTGAAACTGCTCTTGAATTGTCTAAAAGAAAAATCGCATTTAAATATGGGGATGTGGATGACGAGGAATTTTTAAATGAATTAAACTTGAGCAAAACAAAAATGGTTGTTTCAACTGTTCCTGATGTTGAATCAAATATTCTTTTAATGAAAAATGTAAGGGATTTTAATCCTAATGCAATAATTATTTTAAGAGCACACACAATTAATGATGCACTTGAACTTTATGAAAAAGGTGCAAACTATGTTTTAACTCCTCACTTTTTAGGAGGAGAATATTTGGCAAAAATGATTGAGGATTCAAAAACAGATTTTAAAGGATATAAAAAACAAAAAAGAGCACATATTAAAGTTCTTGAAGAAAGGCGCACAAAAGGTCAGGAGCATCCTGAAGTTGAGAGGGATTGAAAAATGAATAAAGGATATTTTAATACCACACAAAAAGAAATTGAAAAGAAAAATTATCATATTTTTATTGGAATTAGTTTAGGAGTTCTAAAACCCCTTACAAAAGAAATGGCAAAAGAGTATATTGATTGGGCTTTAAAAAATACAAAAAATGATATTGTGATTTTAATAGCAGATGAAATTGCTAAATTTAATTATAGAGTATTTAGTCAATATAGCGAAGGAAAATCTTTGAGAAGAGCATTAAAAGAAGGCGATAAATACGAGCATTTTTTCAAAGAGATAAAAAAAGAATTTTCAGAACAAGAAAAAAAGAAAATTTTAATTTTGAAGTGGAAAGATATTTGGAATGAACAGAAAGAAAAAATTCGAATGAAATTAGAAGAAAAATATAAATCCAACAAAGAATTTAGGAAGATAATCACTTCTTTTGTAAAAAAATACGCCGAAAAAAGAGGAAAAAAATTAAGTGAAGAAAAATTTGATTATCTTTCTCAATACATTCTTGCAGAACTTCCTACTTTATTGGATGGTATTAAATATAAAAACGAAAAGTATAATCTTCTTGTATATCCTACATTTGTACATAGCGGGATGAGTGATTTTGTTATAAATGTGGAAGCAGGAAAAATCTTTCCAGAGCTGAAAAAAGAATTGAATTTGGAGAAGAGTGTGGCAATTGTAGAATTTCATTTATCTACAAAATAAATTCTTTTAATTAATCTTCTTCCTTATCTTCATTAACTTCTTCCAACCCCAACAAAGAAAATATAAAATCAAATAATCTTAACACAATTTCAAGGAGAATTATGAAAATAATATATGTTGTTATTTGGGTTAGGAAATCAGGGATTTCGTTTATTTGCCCAAGTATTTTTTCAAAACTAAAAACAGAGTTTGGATTTAAAAGTGAAACAATAAGTAAAGTAAAAGGAAGGAATTTTGCAAGTTCTTTTGAAAGACCTTCTTTATAATATGAAGCAAGTCTAATAGCCCCAATAATTGCAGCGGAAATTAATAAAATTACTCCAACCTCTAAACCTTCATTTAGAAACATAATTAAAATTGTAAAAACTGCAAATGAAATAAAGATTACAATAGGTGAGATAATTATATATTCTAAAAAGTAAAATAAAGCTGCTATGATTTTTGTGAAAAGAGGGTGGTTTGATTTGTTGTATTTGTTAAGGTCTAACCCAAGAATATTTTTCTTTGCAATAAAACGATAGCCATGCCAGATTATAATAGCATAAGTAAAAATTACTAAAACCAGTAAAAAAATCCCTACAAAGTTTTGTGCCCACGTAGGCAAAAGAGAAAGAAATGTATTATATACTGTTAAAAGCACTGTTGAAGAACCATTTATCACTGCTTCCATTTTTTTATATGGCTAAAGATGTTTATAAATATTTTTACTTAATTTGTTTAGCGAGCGAATAATGAGTAAGACAATTTATACGAGGACGGCAAGCAAACTTTAAATACAATATATTCCTAAATAATTTATGATTGATATAGAATTGATGAAAAATTTTAAAAAATTAAATCAATTTAAAAAAATAAAATGATAAATATCAAATTAATTAGAGAAAATTCTGAATTTGTTAAAGAAAATATAAAAAAGAAATTTCAAAATGAAAAATTGGCTTTGGTTGACAATGTTTTGAAATTAGATAAAAATTGGCGAAAGTTAAAATATGAAGAGGATGGTCTGAGAAGGGAAAGAAACAAAATTTCTAAACAAATCAGTGAGTTAAAGAAAAGTAAAAAAGATGTTTCTGGTTTAATTAAAAAAGCAAAAAAAATTCCAAAAGAGATTTTAGATTTTGAAGAAAAAAGGAAAAAACTTGAAGTTCAAATTAAAGAAATTATGTTTAAGATTCCAAATATAATTCACAAAAGTGTTCCAATTGGAAAATCTGATAAAGAAAATATTGAAATAAAAAAAGTTGGAAAACCAAAAAAGTTTAGTTTTCCTGTAAAAAGTCATGTTGAAATTGGTGAGAAGCTCGGCATGCTTGATTTTGATTTGTCTGCGAAAATTTCAGGAAAAGGCTTTTATTTTTTAAAAGGGGATTTGGCTCTTTTGAATATGGCTTTAATAAATTTTGCACGCGATTATATGGTTAAACAAGGTTTTGAATATGTTGAGCCACCGTTGATGATTCATAAAAAAATTCTTGATTCTGTTTATTCAAATGAAGAAATTGCACAGATGGTTTATAAAATTGACGACGAGGATTTATATTTAATTGCGACTTCTGAACATCCTTTGATTGGACAATATATTAACAAAACATTAAAGAAAAAAGATTTGCCTATTAAACAAACAAGTTATAGCATGTGCTTTAGAAAAGAAATTGGAAGCCATGGTATTGATGAAAAAGGAATTTATCGAACACACCAATTTAACAAGCAAGAGATGATTGTGATTTGTGAGCCAGAAGAGTCGTACAAATGGTATGAAAAAATGTTGAAATACAAAATTGATATTTTTAAGGCACTTGAAATTCCAGTGCGAGTTTTAGAATGTTGCTCTGGTGATTTATCTGATTTAAAAGCAAAATCATGTGATTTAGAGGCATGGAGTCCAAGACAGAAAAAATATTTTGAAATTACTTCATTAACAAATATGGAAGAAGCTCAAGCACGCAGATTAGGAATTAAAATTGAGCATGCAGGTAAAAGATATTATGTTCATACTTTGAATAACACAGTGATTGCAACTTCGCGTGCTTTAGTCGCGATTATGGAAAACAATCAGCAAAAAGATGGTTCAATTAAAATTCCAAAAGTTCTTTGGAAGTATATGGGTGGGAAAAAAGTGATTAAAAACGAAAATAGCAAGTAAAAATTTATAAATGAAAATATTTTGTCTTCTTTGTGAAAAAAATAAAGGATTTGGTTATGAATTGTTTATAATTGTTGGTTTAGCCATGTCTTTTTTAACTTTAGAAAAGCTTTTTGGATTTGCTGGTTTTTTCTTCTGATTGGTTTTTGATAGGAATTGGATTAACTGTTGAAGGTTCTATTTTATTAGCAAAACAAAAACAATTTAATAAAAAATATAAGTTTATTGAATGGCTGAATGAGGGGAACACAGAAGTTATTTATGTCCCAACAGAAGCGAACTTGCCAATACTTGAAGCACGAGATGGTTAGGTTTTTATAGTTTGTTTTTTTATTTATTTGATGAAAAAAGCGTGTGATAAATATTTTTTATTTAGTTGGAAAAAGGTTTTGATAATTATTGTGAGTTGGTTTGTTGCAGTTATGTTACATAATTTAATTTATGGTTTGTTTAAATCTTATTTTGATGCGACAGGCGGGGATGAACCTGTATTTTTTATTATTGCTATAATTCTAATTCCGATTTATGTTTTGATTGCAATTGTTTATAGTTTAGTTAAATTAATTAATAGGAGGTTAAAAATGGTTAAGAAAAAAGTTAAGAAAGAAAAAGTAGGAAAACTTGATGCTGGAAAGTTGGGATTAGCAAGCGGGATTTTATTTGCAGCTTGTGTTTTTTTAATGACTCTTTTAGCAACTTGGATTGGTTATGGTCAACATTGTGCTTTATCAATTCAAGATATATACGGCTTTTTAGGATATAGCATTAGTTTTGTTGGAGCTATTCTTGGAGCAATTTATGCATTTATAGAAGGTTTTGTATTTGCTTGGTTACTTGCTTTGATTTACAATAAGTTGCTTTAGTTTTTTAAAAATTTTTAATATTTTCTGATAAATTTTTTGTTTGTTTTTTTAGATTAGCTTTTTACATAATATTTAGTTGAATATTGTGCAAAATTGAATATCAAAATTTTGAAGAGAACACAAATTAGTAAGTTTTAAAAATAGTTTTCTTTTATAAAGAATATGCTCACGTGGTCTAGCGGTTATGACACTACCCTGTCGTGCAGGAGATCCTAATATTTTCCTTTGCAAAACTTTCCAAAAGGTGCTCGCTTCGCGAGTTATGCAAAAATCCGCAGAACGGTGGTAATCCGGGTTCGACTCCCGGCGTGGGCGTAATTCTCTTTTTACAACGCCCCGGCTATATCGTGGTTTAATATTAAAATAAAAATAATTGAGAAGCCTACTCCAATCCAGAATTGATTCGGCGTGGGAATTAAGATTTGGCTATCTTCCAGATTTTATTAAAATAATCTCTTAAATTACTTGTAATGGAGGGTAAAAGACCATCTTCTTGAAAATAAAGAATTATTAAATAAAATGGAACATAATTCCAAATAAAATGTAAGAGCAGTTTTTGATAAGTATTTCAATCAGAAAATGACTGGATTATTAAATAGTAATATGAAAGTTCTATAAAAAGATGCCTGATGTTTATATTTCGAGGGCAGGAATGCAAAGTAAGGAGTTGGATGAAAAGTTTAGTTCAACGGAAATGGAAGAGTTACAAAAGAAACTGGAAATTCAGGAGCAGGCGAGATTGATTGAAGTTGAAAGATTGGAGAATAATGAAGAATTAAAAGAGAGAATTAAGGCTGAAATTTGGGAAGAAGTTAT
>CAZTPM010000026.1:0-7960 GCA_964615065.1 Candidatus Woesearchaeota archaeon | reverse complement strand
GAATTCGTGGTTTTGGTTTATAAAGATTTGGTTATTTCCTAAAAAGTAGGTCTTGAATTTCTTCATCAGACAATTATTTTTCTTTTGGTCTGTCCTTTATAACAAATTCAAAATTATTTTTTTCTTTTGAGTTTTTCATTTCTTTTAAATCTGCAACTGTTATATTTTTAGAACTTAAAGTGTCAAAACTTATTTCTTGTTTTGGATATTTTTTCTGGATTTTTTCTAAATATTCTTTTTTTATTAAGGGAATTCCAAAAAAGTTTTCAAATTTTTTTACGAGTTTGTAATTCTCTTCAGGCAAAATTCCTTTTTCAGCCATTTTAATTGTGGTCTCTGCTTCATTAAATTCTTTTGCTAATTGATTTTGTGAAAGTTTTTTTGCTCTACGCGAACGCATTAAAATCCAATGAAAATTATTTACTAAGTCTGGTCTTGGTTTGAACTCTAATTTTTGTGTTTGTTCTGAATTTTTTTCAACAATTTTTTTTAGAGTTATATTTTGTTTTTCTAATTCTAAATTTGGTTTGGTTAAACTTTTTTCAAATCTTTTCAAGCTTTCACGGAAATTAACATCTTTTTTTTCAGATTCTTTTAATTGGGCTCTTGTTGGTTTGTTTAGAATTAGTTTATTTTCAGAATTTGCACAATTTAAGCACATTTTTTCAATCCCTTGATTTGAAATTACATCAAACAAACGAACTTTATTTTCTGAAGCCCCACATTTTATGCATTCTTCCATAATCCAATACATGAAGTTGAGTTTTTTAATATTGCTGTGATGAAAAATATACTAATTTAGATACTTTTCTATTTCTTCAATGTTTTTTGGTTCAAAAATAAGATTTTCTTTGTTTATTATTATAGAAGGGGATTCTTCAATTTTATATTTTTGTTTTAGTTTTTCGATTAGTTCAAAGTCTAAATTTAAGTCAAAAGAATAAACGATTAAATTTGAATTTTCCTTGAAGACTGAATTTAAGATTTTTCCTATTTCTTCACTTTTTTCTAAATCTTCATCATCATTTGAATAAAAAAACAAAATTGTTTGAATGTTTGAATTACAATTTGAATTAAGCATGTTAATAAATTCTAAATGTTCAAGTTCAACAAGAGTGTAAAATTTTTTTCTAGATAAAACTGTTTTGTCCTTTTTTCCAAGTTTTCGTTCTAAATCATCTATTATTTTTCCTTGAAAACGCAAATCTTGTGATACTTTTTCAAATGAATCAGTAGAACAAGTTCCTTGATTAAAAAAAGAATAATCTAACTTATCTTCAAAAATATCATAAGTAGATTCTATTTGTAAATTAGAAATTCTTTGAAATTCAAAATAAGAAAGAAGGTAACTTAAGAAGAAGACTAATAAAAAAACGAAAGTTCCTATTAAAAATGCTACTAAATATCTTTTTTTACTTTTGAATTCTCTCTTTTCCATTTTAAAAAATAAGCTTTAACTTTTATATAGCTTTCTACCTCCATTTAACTTTTTTATTGAATAAAGCATATCCTATGGATACAATCCACCAAAATCCAAAGAGGATTGCAAAGAGGATAAAATAAAGTGGAAGATTAAATACCATGCCAGATATTTTAATTTTTTTTGAAGCGTATTTCATATAAACCCCTAGGAAAATCATAAAAACAAAAAGGAATAAAAGAACAGGGTTTGTAAAAAATAAAAATAAAAATCTTTCAATTGCATAAAAATTTATATGAAATGCCCCAAAGAAGTTAAAATTAATGCTTTTTAAAAATAAAATTTCTTTTTGTACATCAAATAAAATCCTTATAAAAATAAAAATAGTTAGGAAAATAGAAAAGAAAATACTTATCCACCCTATTGGTAAAACAAATGCACCTAAGTCCCCATATTTTGTGCTAATTATTTTTCTATATTTCCAACTATTAAGAATTAAACCGTAATACCACCGAACTCTTTGAATTAAAAGTGCCTTGAATTTAGAAGGTGCTATGGTGTATGCAGGAGCATCTGGGCAATTTTCAGTTGTATATCCATTATATTGAATTCGCAAAGACATTTCTAAATCTTCTGTTATATTTCCTTCATCATAACCTCCATATTTATCAAAAAAAGTTTTTCTATATGCAGAGAAAGCACCTGGTGTTATATATACAGAATTAAGTGATGCAAAAACTTTTCTCAAAAACAATCCAAAAATATATTCTGCATGTTGAATTCTTTGCAAAACTCCCTTTGGTTTGTAAAGGACCATTGCAGGAGTTACAGACATTATTTTTTGGTTCTTAAAATAGCGAACCATTCTTTTCATACTTTCTGGGTCAACAAAAGTATCTGCATCCATTGAAAAAATAATTTCTCCTGTTGCTTTTGCAATTCCAAAATTTAAAGCAGTTGCTTTTCCACCATTTTCTTTAGAATACACTTTTACTTTATCACTTTCCAAATTTTTTGCTAATTTTAACGTATTATCTTTGGAACCATCATCAATAACAAGAACTTCAAAATTTGGATAATTTGATTCTAAAATGGACTTTATTGTTTTTTCAATAGATTTTTCTTCGTTATAGGCAGGAATTATCACAGAAACTTTTGGTAATTCATTATCATTATAGAAAATATTTTTTGTTTTTTTATCTGCTATAAAAGTCAATATAAAAAAGCTTGTAGATAGAAGCCCCAAATAAATTGAGATGTAAATAGCAATAGTTATAATATCCATTTTAAAATTCCGTTAAAGAATCTCCTTTTTGAAGATTAAAATAATCATAAAAGTCATCTGATAAACTTAGTTCATATGTGTGTCCTGTTTTTTTCTTTTTTATTAAATTTAATGCTGTGAATTTTTTAATGTGGTCGTATGCTTTGTTTCCGCGTATTTTTATGATTACAGATTGTTTTATTGGTTGTTTGAATGCTATGATTGCAAGTGTTTCTTGTTCTGCTTTTGAAAATTCTGCAGAGCCTGTTGCTAACTTGTTTACAATTCCGGCATATTCTTGATTAACATCCATTTTCCAAAGTTCTTTTTTTTTCACAATTTCAATTGCAGAATCATTTGTTTCGTATTTTTCTTTTAATTTTTCAATTAAATTAGAAATTATAATGGGGTTTAAATCTGAAAGAGCAACTAATTCAGACATTGAAAGATATTTCCCAGAAACAAATAAAACAGCTTCTAATTTTTTCATGTCCTCTTTTTCTTTTGATTCTTCTATTTCTTGGATTGTTTCACTACTGACCATATTTTATTAAAAGATTGTATGTTTAAAAGGATTATCAATAATTATTTAATATCAAAAATGTTAATTAAGTTATGCTAAAATTAAAATATCTTTTAATAGCTTTGGTTTCGATAATTTTTCTCTTGTTTTTTATAAGACTAATAAACCCAAGAGAAATAGATGATGTTTCTCCCGAAATTTCTTGTCCTGAACTTGAAATTTATAATCCAGATATTCTTTGGATAATTCCTTTATACAATAAAAAACCAATGTCAGAAAATTCAGAATGGTGCAATTATATTTTAGCATTGAATAGAACAATTGGCTTGCATGGTGTGACTCATGAATATCAGGAATTTGGAAAAGATTTAAACCAGACTTATTTAGATGAAGGGATTGAAATTTTTGAAGATTGTTTTGGGTTTGCACCTATTTTATTTAAACCACCACAATTAAAAATAATAAAAGAAAATAAAAAATTGATAAAAGAGAACAAGATGAAATTAAAAGGGACAATAAACCAAGTCTTACATAAAGTTTATCATTGTAGTGATACTGGAAAAGTTTCAAACAAATTTGTTGATATTTTCTAAATCTTAAGTTTGTATAATTTAGAAGAAGGATTATTACTTTCTAGAAAAAGTCCATATTTTATTTCCAAAAAAATTTAGAATCAAAGCTATCCCTATTGCTAAAATTTGAGAGATTATATAATAAATTCCAAAAATTTCTGTGAAGATGTAAAGGAAAAACAAATTTATCAAAAGAGCTGAAACACTAACTAAACCAAATTGTAAATATTTTTTATCTAAATCAGATTTTATTTTTTCCTTAAATGTCCAAATCTTGTTCAAAATAAAATTATTTGTCATTGCCACAAGAAAAGCAAAAATAGCAGAAATTATATAATAAATTCCTGCTTTTTCAGTTAAGAAATATAAAATTGTAATATTTATTAAAGTTCCAATTGCACCAACAAAAGCAAATTTAGCAAATTCTTTTATTACATTTTTTTTGTAAGGTAAATATTCTATCAAATTTTGGAGATAATAAATAGTTTCTTTTATTCCTGCTTTGCTCTTTCCTTTAATACGATTAGTAAAAGTAATAGGAATTTCTTTTATGTTCTTGTATTTTCCTTTGATTATAATTTCTAAAAGAATCTTAAATCCTTTTGGATTCAAATTGATATTTTTTATAACTTCTCTTTTAATCATAAAAAATCCTGTCATAGGATCTTTAACTTTTGTATAAATTCTTGATAAAAGCGTAGCAGTTTTAGACGTTAACTTTCTTTTTAAATTCCAACCTTTTATTTTGCCACCCTTAACATATCTGCTTCCAATTGTGAAATCTGCCCTTCCTTTTTTAATTGCCCAAAAAAGTTCTTTTATTTTTTCAGGAGGATGACTTAAATCTGCATCCATAACTCCTAAAATTCTTCCATTTGCAATTTTCCACCCTTCTAAAACTGCTGAGGAGAGACCTGTTCTCCAATTTCTTTTTATTAATTTTAAGTTTTTATGAATTCTTTTTAGATTTTCTACAACTTCCCAAGTTTTATCAGGAGAATTATCATCAACCACAATTATCTCCCCATTTATTTTATTTTTTTTAAATTCTTGAAAAACTTTTTGAATTAAAATAGAAATGTTTTCTTTTTCGTTATATGTGGGAATTACTAAAGATAAATCCATTTTGTGTATAAAACAAAAGATTTTAAAATTTAAAAACTTATCAATAAATATTTAATTTGAATTTTCCTATATTAATTATGAGAAAATTTTATAAAGATAAAAATGTCCTTATTTTTGGGATTTTTATCTTACTTTTTTTAATTCTCAAAATCTCTTTTATGGCATTTAAGTTTAGTGATGAAAATATTTATTTTTTTATGGTAAAATTAATCACTCAGGGCCAATTACCTTATAGAGACTTCTTTTTTGCAAGTCCTCCGTTACAACTTTCTGTTCTTTTTAGCATTCTTTTTTTAGTGAGTTCAAAAATAATTCTTTTAAAATTAATTCCATTAATTGCCAGCGTGATTATTGCATCCATAATTTTTCTTTATGTTAAAAAGAAATTTAGTTCAAATTGTGCTCTTTTATCATCAATACTTTATTTATTTTCTTTTATAATTTTAACAACGACTGATTATTCTACGGGAGTTCATTTAACCTCTATGTTTTTTATGATAAGTTTTTATTTAGTTCACAAACAAAAATATTTTTTGGGAGGAATCATTTCTTCGCTCGCTCTTTTAACAAGATTGTATGTTGCTTTTGCAATTGTTGGAATTGGAATTTATTTGTTGATTAAAAATTGGAAAAAATTTGTTTGGTTTGCTCTTGGAATTAGTGTTATTTTTATTCCAGTAAATTTGATTTTACTTCTTTTGTTTAAAGAAAATTATTTGACTTCTGTTTTTTTATATCATTTTTTAAAAACAGAGGGAATTCCAAAGTTGAGTATTTTTCAATTCTTTATTAAATGGGATTTTACTATTATAATTCTAACAATAAGTTCACTTTTTTTGAAAATAAGAAAGCCCCTTAAACAACCTTTAATTGTTGCTGGAGCAATTAGTTTATTTTATGTTTTTTATTCTGATGTATATTATCTTTATTTTGGAATTTTAATCCCTTTTTTAGCAATATGTGCTGGAGTAGTTTTAGGGAAAATAAAAGAAATGAAAAAAGAAATTGCAGTAGTTCTTATGATTTTAGTTTTGTGTTTGGTTATTTTTAATTCTGCTTTTTATGTAAAAAATCATGCTTCAACTTCAAAAATAGAATTTTTAGATGAAATTTCGGAATATATTAAAGCAAATAGTTTAGAAAATCAAACAATTTATGGAGATTTTGAAATAGCTCCTCTTGTTGCTATGGTTTCTGAAAGGAAAATAATAAATAACTATATAGATACTAATGAAAAAACATTTTCAACAGGGTTATATAATATAGATGAAAGAACTAATTTATTAAAAAGAAAAGTCAAATTTGTGATTTTAAAAGTTTTTATGGATTCTAATAATAAAATAATTTCTACAGAACAGATTATTAACAAAACTTTTTTATTTGATGAATGCACTCTTGTTAAAACTTATAATTTAGAAAAGGATTATGGCGGTGATAATGCAGTTGTTTTATTTGATTGCATGCCTAAACTTTAAATCTCAAATCTCAAAATAGCGCCAATTCCTCCGAGATTGAAAAATTGTTCGCCTTCTTCTGTGTCAGTGGAAATTATTTCAATTTTTGCCCCTGACTTTTTTGCAAGTTCTTTTAGTGGTTTTGATATTTCTTTTTCAATTTTTTTTGATAAAAATAAAGTTTCAACTGCCCCATATTTTAATGCCTTTTCAATTTTTTCTGTTTTAATAGAAGATTTATTTTGGGTTTCTCCTAAACTTTCAAAAAGTTTTTTTAGAATATTTTTTTCATAAATTATTTCTTGTTCAGCTAAAATTTCTTGCGATTTGGTCACTAATTCTTTTATCCCTGATTCATCGCTTCCTCCGATATCTATTCTTCCAATTATTTTTTTTCTTAACTGGTCTGTTAAATATTCATTGTCTATGAATTCATCTTTTGTTGGTATTGGGCCGCCGATTATAATTCCTTTTAATTTTGGCATTTCAAAAAATATTTTTTTCATTTCTTCTGCAATTCTTTTGTAAAAATCTTTTGTTAGGCCTTCTGTAATTCTGTGAAATCTTTGTGAACTTTGGCCTCCTGCACGAACTTTGCTTGGAACACCTGAAGTCATTTTTTGCAAGATATCAATTCTTTTCCCTTCAAGCAATCCAATTGTGGCTTCTTTTCTGTCCATAACTAACAATCCAAAAACTTCTGAAACTTCAAGCATAGCTTTTAGAGAATCTAAAACAAATTCTTTGTCACATCTGTACAATCTTATTTTTAAAGGCATTGGCGGTTCTACTTCCCACAATTGCAAATCGCTTTGGCCTTCTACTTTTGAAACATTGCCACAAAAAATAGCCATTCCCTTTTCAGGTGTTTTTTTAAAAGTTTTCAAATGACGGACAATTTTTTCAAGAGCGTCGGTAACATTTTTTCTTGTTGAAGTTGATTTAATGTTTTTTGCTGTTGATTTTTCAGCTTCAAGTTGTCTTTGGACAGAATTCACATCATATCCTGCTGGAATATAAACTGTGATTAGTTCAGTGTGTCTTCCTTTGTGTTTTTCAAGTTCTTCAAGGATATCTTCAAGTTCATATTTTGTTAGGGCTGTCATAAAAACTCAACCCCGAATTTACCTATTTGAATTTCTTTTGCATTTGTAACATTCTTTAAATCATTTAACATTTCTTTTAATTGTTCATAAACTTTTTTTTCTAAACTCACAATGCATTCAGCATTCATTGGTTTTTGAGCCTTTGTTTTTTCTTGACGAATTTTTGAAAGAATTTCTATAAATAAATTTCCGTTTTCTAATTTTTCATTAGTTTCTATTTTTGGAAATTTTGTTAAATGAATTGATTTTTCTTTTTCAAATTTTTTAAAATAAGTTTGATAAAGTTCTTCAGATAAAAAGCAAGTAATTGGGGCCATCATTTTTAATACAGCTAATAAAGAATTATATAAAATATATTGAGCAGATTCTTTTCCTTTTTGATTATTATAAATTCTTTTTTTGACTATTTCAAGATAATTGTCGCATAAATCGTGCCAAAAAAAATCTTCAGCAATTCTTTTTGCAGAGGGAATATTATAATCTAAGTATTGTTTTT
>CAZTPM010000025.1:0-8114 GCA_964615065.1 Candidatus Woesearchaeota archaeon | reverse complement strand
AGGACGCCTAACAGCACTTATCTGGAATTTTCCTGCGAAAAATTCCCAAATTCTTTCAGAACTTAAAATAATCACAATGTTAATTGCAATAATGAAAAGAAATCTTTATATAACTGCCATTTTTTTATTATCTATGCAAGAAACATTAGATAAATTAGCAATAAAATTATGTGAAAATCTTCCATTAAAGTTTACCCTTTATGAAAGGGATGGATTTTGTAGAAAACCTAATGAAGATTGTGATTATTGTAGAAAAAATAGCGATGATTCGTATTTTTGTAATAAAAAAACTTATACTCCTAATCAAGAATTAAGATTTGTGTGATTTCTTTTCATCAACTTCTTTGGACTTTCAACCCTCGACCATGCTGTGCTCTCCTCCCTTCGGTCATCAAGTCATATAACAAGGGATAAAAGGAAAAATTCTCAGCTCGCAATTTTCCAAAATTTTCTCTGCTACGCTATGAAAACTTCTTTTATCCCAGATGTTATTATCTTAACACCTGCTAACGCAACAATGTACCACACCCGAAAAACTTATAAATAACCTAATTTTTAGAAAAACGTATAGAGTTAAAAAAGGACAACATATTATCTAACTCTTTTAAATTAAAATGACGAGAAAAATTGTAATACCTGGGGAAGTTATTGAAAAAGGTGAAAACTTTTTGCCAGGCGAAGGAACAGAGAAGAAAGATGATGAAATAATTGCACTTAGATATGGCTTAGCTGAAGAGTCAAATCGTTTAGTAAAAGTGATTCCATTATCAGGTGTTTATCAACCAAGAAGAGGAAATGTTATTATTGGAAAAGTTAAGAACATAACTTTTAATGGATGGATTTTGGACATTGGTTCAGCTGACACTGCATTCTTATCTTTAACAGAAGTTCCAAGATATGTAAACAAAGGAGAATTAGAAGAAGTTATGGAAATAGGTGACATGGCTGTTGCAAAAATTTGGGCAGTAAACAAAAGAGGAATTGATTTAAGCATAAAAAGCAGAGGTTTAGGAAAAATAGATGAAGGAATAATTTTAAAAGTAAATTCAAATAAAGTTCCAAGAGTTATTGGAAAAGAAGGAAGCATGATAAATTTAATAAAAGAAAACACAAATTGTAATATCACTGTCGGGCAAAACGGGCTCATTTGGATTAAAGGTGACAAAGTGGAAGAAGAACTTTTAGCAAAACAGGCAATTCTTTTTGTAACTGAAAAATCTTTTATTGATGGTTTAACAGATAAAGTAACTAAATGGTTTGAAGAAAAAAATGACAACTAAAAAATTTGAAAGGAATGATGGAAGAAGAATTGATGAAATTAGGCCAATGGAAGCAAAAGTAGGTGTTGTCCCAAATGCAGATGGAAGTGCTATGTTTAGATTTGGAAACACTATTGCAATTGCTGCTGTTTATGGCCCAAAAGAATATCATCCAAGAAATAAAAGAGACCCTGAAAAAGGAACTTTAAGATGCACGTATAGTATGTTAAGTTTTTCTGTTACAGACAGAATTCGGCCAGGCCCAAGTCGAAGGAGCACTGAAATTAGCAAAATTACTCAATGGGCTTTAGAACCTGTTTTAATGATTGACAAATCCCCAAACTTAGTTATTGATGTTCATATAAATATTTTGCAAGCAAATGCTTCAACTCGTTGTGCAGGAATCAATGCTGCTGCAATGGCTTTGGCACACGCAGGAATACCCATGAAAGATTTGGTTTCAAGTGTTTCTGTAGGAAAGATGGATAAAACTTTAGTAGTTGATTTAAATAAATATGAAGATTCTGATTTTAAAGAAGGGGAAGGTTCAACAGACATTCCATTTACTTTTACAAGCAAAGGAAAAATCACTCATTTACAATTAGATGGGAAAATAACTATTCCACAATTAAAAGAAGCAATTGAACTTGCGAGAAAAGCAACTAAAGAAATTTATGAAGTTCAAAAAAAAGCTTTAAAAGAATCTGTAGAGAAAAAATAAAATGGAAACAAGTAAAATAACAGGCGATAGAATAAAAAAATATTTATCAGAAGGGAAAAGATTTGACGGAAGAAAACCTGAAGAATTTAGAAATATAGAAGTTGAAATTGGAGTTTCAAAAAATGCAGAAGGTTCTGCTCGTGTTAAAATTGGTAAAACAGAAGTTCTTGCTGGTGTGAAAATGAATATAGGCGAACCTTATCCTGATTCTCCTGACAAAGGAAATATGATGGTAACAGCTGAGTTGCTTCCCTTAAGTTCAAGCAGATTTGAAAGTGGACCACCAAAATTTCCTGCAATTGAATTAGCAAGGGTTATAGATAGAGGAATTCGTGAAAGCAAATTCATTCAACTTGATAAATTATGTATTAAAAAAGGTGAAAAAGTTTGGACTGTGTTTATTGATATTTATACTATAAATGACGACGGAAATTTATTGGATGCTGCAGGGATTGCTGCAATTATTGCGTTGAAAAATTCAAAGATTCCAAAATATGATGCAAAAGAAGGAAAGGTTTTGTTTGGTGAATTGACAAAAGATAATTTGCCTTTAGAAAAAGAACTTCCTATTGCATTAACTTTCCATAAAATTGGCGAGAATTTTGTTGTTGACCCGACACGTGAAGAAGAAGATGTTACTGAAACAAGAATTACAATTGGAAGTTCAAATGGAATTATTTCCTCTATGCAAAAAGGA
This sequence comes from Candidatus Woesearchaeota archaeon, assembly GCA_964615065.1. Classification (GTDB taxonomy): domain Archaea; phylum Nanobdellota; class Nanobdellia; order Pacearchaeales; family GW2011-AR1; genus JAHILJ01. Next base: position 5,437 of record CAZTPM010000025.1, on the reverse strand, counting down.
GGATGTGAAAGTTTAAGTGTGGAAGAAATGGGAAATGCCTTAAATATGGTGGAAGGTGTTTGGAAAGATATTTCAGAAAAAATAAAAAAATTTATAATTTAAAAATGATGGAACAATTTACTAAATATGAAAAAGCGCGAATTCTTGGAGCACGTGCTTTACAGATTGCGATGAATGCTCCGCTTTTAATAAAAATTACAGACGAGGATTTAGAAAAAATAAAATTTGATGCTTTAAAAATTGCAGAAGTTGAATTAAATTCTGAAATTCTTCCTATTACAATTAACAGACCATTTCCTAAGAAAAAAGAAGAAAAACTCAAGCGTGCAAAAGAGCAAACAGTTAGTGATAAACAAATAGAAGAAAAAGAAGTTGCTGAAGAAGAAGAAATTGCAAAAGAAGGTGAGATAATGGCACTTGCAAATCCAGATGATGAAATAGATGAAGAAACAGATAAAGGTGAAGAAGAGTAAGTTGTGGCTAATCCCAAAAATTATTTTATTTATAAATAAGTATCAAATTTTAACTGACAAATCTCTAATTTTAGATTCTTAACCAACCTTTGATGAGTAAATTGACTTACACTTTCCTTGATTTGAAAGAGAATGATTGGGAAATTTTGTTTGAAAAAAATTGACTCAGAAAAAATTATAGGAATTGGAAGAAAATTAAAATAATTAATAATTCTATATTAATACCCAAATTAATCTCACCCAAAATCTTTCCCACTAACGAATTTCCTTAATCCGCGAACTTGTGAGCGACAATCTCTCACCCCAAAACATTTTAAACCTTTTTAACTTTTCTAAATCATGGTTGTAATAAAAGGCGTTTCTACAAAAGCTGTTTTAGATTCTAGAAAAGAAAAAACAATTTGTGTTTGTATTAAAACAAATGCTGGGGAGTTTTGCGCAAGTGCACCAAACGGAAAATCCAAGGGGAAATACGAAGTAAAATCTTATAAAAAAAGTTTAGAGGATGATATAAAAAAACTAAAAGAATTTAATGATTATTTTTCAAAGGAAGAAATTGAAAAATTTGAGGACTTACGAAGAGTTGAAGATATTGTTGACAGGCATATTGGGGCGAACACGCTTTTTGCATTTGAATCTTCTATTTTAAAAGCACTTGCAAAAGAGCAAAAAAAAGAAATTTGGGAGTTAATTGGTTCTTCACATGACTTCCTTACTAAAACAAGGAAACCTAAATTTCCACGATTAGTTGGAAATTGTATTGGCGGGGGGGTTCACTCTAACTCAGAAAGAAAACCTGATTTTCAGGAGTTTCTTTTAATTCCAAATTTTAAATTTGTAAAAAAATCTTTTGAAACAAATCAAAATGCAAAAAAAGAAATTAAAAATGTTTTGAAAAGGTCTGATAAAAAATTTAAATCTGAAACAAATGATGAAAATGCTTGGAAAGTTTCCTTGAATGATAAAGAAGTTTTGGATGTTTTGATAAAAGCACATTTACCTGTTGGACTTGATGTTGCTGCTTCAAGTTTTTACAAAAGAAAAAATTATAATTACAAAAACCCGTTGCTGAAACGAACAAAAGAAGAACAATTAAATTATCTTTCAAATTTAATTAAGAATTTTAAAATATTTTATATTGAAGATGGTTTTGATGAAGAAGATTTTGAAAGTTTTGCAAAACTCTTAAAACGATTTCCAGAAAGCTTGATTGTCGGCGATGATTTAATTGTTACAAATTGCAAACGTCTTCAAAAAGCAATTGAATCTAAAAGTGTAAACGCGATTATTGTAAAACCAAATCAATGCGGAAGTTTATTAGAAGTTAGTAAAGTTTGTGAGTTAGCAAAAGAAAATAATATTAAATTAATTTTCTCCCACAGAAGCGGTGAAACAAACGAAAGTATTTTGGCTGATTTGGCTTTTGGATTTCAAGCTGATTTTTTTAAGTGTGGAATTAATGGTAAGGAAAGAGAAATTAAGTTGAAAAGGTTGATTGAGATTGAGGAGAGTTTGAAATGAGTAAAGAAATTAACTATCTATTTTAATTTCGGTTGGTAAAAATAAATCCTTAGCCCAACCAAGACCTGTAGTAAATACTTTTATTATTCTAAAACCACACTTAGAATATTTATCTTTTCCAGATTTTAAATCCAAAATTTCCATAAAAACGAGTTCAATAGTTAAATCTCAATCCAAATCTTTAAAAATAAACTTTTTCTTGAATACCTATGATAAAGATTGTCAAAAAAATTGAAGATAGTGTTGAAGCTATTGAAGAAGGACTTGAAAAGGTCGGAGAAGAAATTGAAGACAAAGTTGAAGTTATTGAAGAAGGTATTAAAGGGGTTATAAAAGAAATCAAAGGAAAAGAATTACAAAATAAACCTTTAGAAAAGATTTCTAAAACTGCTCTTGCAAAATCTGCTGAAAAAGAATCTTTGAAAACAGAAGAAGTTCCAAAACTTTCAAAAGAAGAAATTGAAAAAAAGAGAAAAGAACTTTTGGAAAAAGTTGAAAAGCTTAAAGGAAAAATTGAGAAACCCTCAACAAAAGAATTAAAAGAACAAGTTAAACTGAAAAAGCGAGGAGAAATGCTTATTCCTCTTGAAGATTATGTTCGGGCAGGAATTTATCTTGGGACAAAAGTTGTTACACCAGATATGAAGCCTTTTGTTTACAGAAGAAGAGCAGATGGTTTAGCTATTTTTAATACAGATTTAATTGATGAAAAATTAAAAGAAGGAATTGAATATTTATCTAAATTTAATGCAGAGGATATTATCGTAGTTTGCAAAAGAGAATCTGGTTGGAAATCTGCTGAAAAGTTTTCCCAATTAACAGGTATTCGCGTTTTCACAAAAAAATACCCAGCAGGAATTTTAACAAACACGCAACTTCCTGACTTTTTTGAAAACGAATTAACAGTTATTACAGATTCTTGGCTTGATAAAAATGCTTTGAAAGATACATTAAATATAAATAAAAAAATTTTAATGATTTGCGACACAAATAATTTTTCAAAAGGGGCCAACCAAGTCATTATTGGAAATAATAAAAGCCCGAAAAGCCTTGGAGTAATTTTTTATATTTTAGCAAGGGGTTTTCTAAAATCAAAAGGCAAAGATATTTCAGAAGTCCCTGATTTAGAATGGTGGGTTAAGGAAAATTGAAAATATAATTTAGAAGATAATAATTCTTAAATAGAGAATAAATATTGAAAGAATATGGGTAACAAAAGCTATAATTTAAAAGGGAAAGAATGGTTGCCTTTTGTAATAAACCCTTATTAGTTTTTTATGCAGGAAATTACCAAACAGTGGCATGGAATATGACAACATTAATTATTAGAGCTGAAGTTTTAATTGGATTAGAATCTTTATTAAAATAATTTTCACAAAGTAACGAATTATTTTTATACTTCCATATTAAATTTAAATAAACAAATTAATGTTTAATCCCTTTGAAGAATTATCTGTAGCTTACTTCCCCTTAAATATTTTTTTATCTTTAAATATTATTTCAGTATGAGGGTATGCTATCTCAACATCTTTCTCTTCTTTTATCCTGTCAAAGATTTCTTTTGTAATATCACTAGTTAATTTCTGAATATTATAAGCATTCCCGTAAAATCTTACTTTTACTTCAATACCACTATCTACCATTAATATTCTAATCATTGGATCTTGTTTTAATTTCTCAAATGCTTCTTTTGAATATTTCATAGCTGAATCACTAACAATTTTGATAGCTTTATCTAAGTCACTCTCATATGTTACTTGGACAATTGCTTCTCCTATAATATAATCATGTTGTTGGGTATAATTTGTAATATTTAATTCATAAAGTTGGTAATTAGGAACCATTATCACTCTTCCAGAAACAACTTCAGAATTAACTAAACCTCCAACCTCATCTAAAACTATGTGAGTGAGGGTAATATCCCTAACATCACCTTTAACATCTCCAACAATAATCCTATCTCCAATGTCAAATGGCCTTTTAACTACAACCATTATCCACGCTGCAACTCCTGTAATTGGCCTTTGTAAAGCCCATCCTAATGCAGCTGTAAAAAGACCTGCTGCAATACCCAATCCAGTAAATGATCCAACATAAGAAAAAATAGCTACTATAAATAAAACTATAAAAATAATTACCTTAATAATTCTTGAAAAATTCTCAATGCTTGTCTTTTGTCTTTTGTTTTTAGATTTATTTATAAGTGATTTTTTAATATAGGTTAAGGTTATATTAAAGATTACAAAAAGGGTTATTAAGATAATCAAAGTTCTTACTAAAGGAATTACCTCAATTCCTATACTTTCAAAAGATGTAAAAAAATTTACCATTTTTAATTATATTTAAAGTTGATTTAGTATTTAAATTATCACAAAATTAATTAACCTTTATTATCTAAATTAAATATTCATGTAATTATTTATTTCCAAATCCAAATATTTCCCCTTTTACAATTTCACAGTTCGAATCTAAACTTCTCACGTTTCCTCACTCTGTTCGGAAAAATAACCAATTCCTTTTGTCGTCGTTAAGTTCTGCTTTAATCAAAACATATTTTCCCTGAAGAATTTTTCCTTTTAATTCAACTTCTATTTTCTTTGGTGTTTTTTTTATTAAGGTGTAAGTTCCTTTATCCCAAATTTTCACGCTTCCTTTTCCATAACCCTCTTTAATTTCTCCTTCAAAATTTGCATAACTTCTCAAATGGTCTTCAACTTGAATTGCAAGTCGCTTTATATTTTTTGAACGAGGCGGTCTTTTTGGAAGTGCCCAAGATTTTAAAACCCCGTTCATTTCTAAACGAAAATCCCAATGCAAATGTGTGGCGTTGTGTTCTTGAATAACAAAGCGAGGACACCTGCGGTTTTTCCCAAGTCTCGTCGGGAAACATGCAAATCTTTTGATTTGCTTTCCTTCGCATAACCTTCCCTTTCGACGCGGTTGAATGATTTCTTTAATTGCCTCTGACGAAAATCGCAATGTTGTTGGCATGATAAAAATAAGAAAAGGAATTATAAATAGTTTTTGGATAACAAATTATATTGATTAAGATTATTAAAAAATTATTTTGGTTTGCAGAAAAAATTAATCCCCCGACGACAAACCCCGCCACCAAAACATTTAAATACCTTTGACTTCTGAAAATTTCGTAACTAAGATGAGTGCCTTAATAATAAACATTTTTAATAACGTTCAATACGTTAAGGTATGAAGTACGTAAAAGCAGTTATGTTAGTTGTAGTTCTAGTCATTTGATATTAATGATGTAGCCAATAGTTAGGATTGAGTTATTTACAGAATTTATTTGTGAGTAACGAGACGTGTGAAGTGATTTGTTTTCTTATAGACAAATTGCGTAATAGATTTTCTTTTAGAAAAAATGATATTATTAAATCCAGTTGATCCTGCTGGCGGCTGCGGCTCTCTGGTTTGCACTTAGACAT
>CAZTPM010000024.1:0-8652 GCA_964615065.1 Candidatus Woesearchaeota archaeon | reverse complement strand
TATTTCTTTTCAATCATTTTTGTATTATAAAATTCTCTTTTAAAATCTCTAACTAATTCTTTTTTTGCATTTGGTGGCGGGCAACCATTTAACATTAAAAGTGCTTGAGCTGGTGTTGTAATCCCCCAAAAAACATTTACAAAAACTTCAGACAAAAGAATTTTCTTGCTTCGCGAAACAACCTGGTCGCCCATTGACATAAACATATCAATTGCTTCAGGCGAAGGTTTTAGTTTTCCCATTTTAAGCAAGGCCTTCCATGGCATAAAAGTTCCTCTGTCATAAAGTGGAATTCCATCCCGAATAAAAGTAAACATAACTGGATGTGCATCCTTAACACTTTGCCAAAAATCAGTCAAAAGATAAATCTGCGGTTCAAGTTTATTTGTCACGCCTGCAAGTGTAGAAGCCTCGCCAACATATTGATAAATAATTCCTCGCAATCTTTCAAGAAGTTCCAACCTCGGCATTCGTTTAACATCAGTATCATTAATAATTACAAAAACATCAACATCAGAAGTTTTCACAGCGTCACCACGAACCAAACTCCCACCAATAACATAACTAACAACATATTTTTCAAACTTTTGAACAACAAGTGATTTGTGAATTTCAGCAACCCTCAACGCGCCAAGAATCCCCTTATCATAAATAGGAAAACTCATAGCAACTGCACCACTTAATTCAAACTTGCTGTCAAGACACATATCCCAAATATCTGTAGGCGTTTTAACATAAACCCAAATCTCTTGTTTTGTTTTTTCAATTTGTTCAATAAATGCTTTTTTAATCTTTGGAATTTCTTTAACCTTCTCTTCAGGAATAATAACATATAAATGCATTTTTTTCTGTAGTTTCTCAAATTGCTCTTTTGGAATATCCTCGCCGATTTCCTCTTCAATAAATTCTTTTACAGCTTGAGGTGGAAGAATCCCAATGGCTTGAATATAAGAATATTTTTTAATAACAAAATTCTTTAATTTCTCAATTTCTTTTTTTGTTTTCTCAATTTCTTTTTGAGCTTTAATATTTTCTTCAGGAATAATTGGTTTTTTCTCAGAATATTTTGAATTCAATTTCATTTCAGGAATTTCAGATTCTTTGTTGTTTTCTGTCATAGTAAAAAAACCTTTGTGTAATTTATAAATGTTTTGAATAAAGTAAAATTTAAAAGTGTGAAGTTTCTTTAGAGTTCATGGTCCTGTAGTCTAATGGTAGAACACCTCGTTTACACCGAGGAAGCGCAGGTCCGATTCCTGCCAGGACCATGTAAAGATAATTTTATAAACCAAAATAGCTTTAAATTAATATGGCAGATATTTATTCTACAATTGGAGTAATTATAGTAATAATTTTATTTGCAGGATTAAGAGTTATAAAACAATATCAAAGAGCTGTAAAATTTAGATTAGGAAAATATGTTGGAACTTTACAGCCCGGGTTAAGATGGATTATACCTGTCATCGACCAAATAAGAAAAGTTGATATCAGAGTTATAACAACAGATATTCCTGCCCAAGAAGTTATCACAAAAGACAATGTTCCTATGAAAGTAAATGGTGTTGTTTTCTTTAAAGTTGTAAGTTCTGAAAAGGCTGTTTTAGAAGTTGAAGAATACAAATATGCAATATCTCAGTTAGCACAATCTGCCTTAAGAGACATGACCGGAAAAGCTGAACTCGACACTGTTTTAGCAAAAAGGGAAGAGATTGGGAATCAGATTCAAAAAATAGTGGATAAGGAAACAGATCCGTGGGGAATAAAAGTTACTGATGTTAAAATCAAGGACATAGAACTTCCTGAAAACATGAAAAGAGCAATGGCTCATCAAGCAGAAGCTGAGAGAGATAGAAGAGCAAGAGTTATAAATGCAGAAGCTGAAAAACAAGCTGCTCAAAAGTTGAGGGAAGCAGGAGATATTATTTCTAAATCTCCATCTGCAATGAAATTAAGATTTTATCAAACCCTGAATGATATTGCTGAAGAAAAGAATTCAACAATTGTCCTGCCTTTTCCAGAAGAAATTATAAATTTATTAACAAAAAATTCTAAAAAGAAAAAAGAGTGATTGTGATAAAAGTGTTTAATGAAAAATGATTTAAATCAGACAATTTTTTAAACTAATAATTCTAATTAAATTCAAGCGTGAATAGTTTAGTGGCAGAATATTTTGTTTACACTGAGGAAGCACAGGTCTGATTCCTGCTAGGACATTCTTTAGGTTATTTTAAATTATTAAAAAACTCTTTAATTAGATTCCAATTATTTAAATTATTTTTTAATTGATAAATTATAATCTTGTTTAAAATTCATAAGATGCTCTTATTCCAGTATTTAATCTTGTTTCATGTGAATAACCCATGCCTGCAGCTATACCAAATTTTTTTGTTATAGGGTTTAGATAGGATGTATTAAGCAATATATTTGATAATCCAAAATCATTATTAGTTTCTATATTTAATTGGAATTGGTAGCCATTTTTAATATTAAAATTAATTGTAGATGAAGGATTTCCATTGTGGTTATTATATAATATCATTTCCAAATGTGGAAGTTTAATTTCAATAGCTGTTCTAAGATGTTTTGTTATTGTTGCTGGATTACTAATGCCATCATAATCAAAATAAGGTCTTATATGCATTGAGAATGGCTCTTTTGATTTTTTAATTTCTTTTGATGGAAGTATTGCATATGCAAGTGCATTAACAAGAGCAAATGAACATAGAACATCCTGCTCTGAAACTGATGGATAATGTTTGCTTACATATTTAGACCAATATCCAGCTGCTGTTCCCTCCATCCATGGAACATCATTATTGCTATTTGGGTCTTTTGGATATGCAAATGAGGAAAAAATATTCCTGGTGTTTGGACCTCTCCATTCTTTTATAGGAACACCATTAGTATTTAATCTCCAATAAGCTAAATGCTCTCCGAGATTTGAAATTAATGATTGTGCAATTATCATTCTTGCTTTGTCTAACCAAGAACCATTATAGCTTAGTCCATAACTTAATGCTGAATATGCCTGTAGGGTTATCATTATGTGACCAAAAGGTCCCTGTGCTTTCCAGAAATCGTCAAAATTAGGATCTTTTGCTTGTATATTTCCCTTGATGAAATTATCCAATACACCTAATGCAGATACATTTGCATATATTTCCATTAAATATTTGAATTTTATTGGCAGGTATCCTTTTACTGAGCTTAAAGTTGAATTTATTGGGAATTTAATCAATTCTGATGTAAAATCATTTTCAGCAGTTTTATTTAAAAGTTTATTTTCTAAGGGATACACTGGTTTATTTTTAGAATGTATTGCAGGCATATTATAAAGATATAATGATTTTTGTTTTAGTTTGCTAATAAAATCTGATTTTGTTATGTTGTTCTGGGCAGAAACCTGGGGGGATAACAGCAAGAGTAAATTAAGCAACATTGTGGTAAAATATTTTTTCATAATTATACAATTAATAGAGAGATATAAAAAGGTTACTATTTTAAAGTAACTGTAACCTAATAGAAGTCTTTTTGCTTAATTTTTTAAACTAATAATTCTAATTAAATTCAAGCGTGAATAGTTTAGTGGTAGAATATCTCGTTGCCAATAAAAGAAACCCTCTGGTTTCTTTTAGAAACTTCCTCAAAGTGATATTGAAGGCGATTTTGAAATGCACTCAATAAAATCGCATGGAATGGAAACTCAAAATTCATTTGAACTTCCTCAAATTGCAGAAGGCGATTTCTAATTGCCTCCTGTGAAATCATAAAGAAGTAATCTAAAAAGCAAAAACGAGGTGACCCGGGTTCGAGTCCCGGTTCGCGCATTGGATGAGAACCCGAGGGTTCGACGAGTGACTTCTTGGTAGAAGGAATAATCCATAAAAACCTTCGTGCGAAGTTAGGAGCACTGGTTCGCGCATTTTAAAAATATAAAAAAAGAAAAATTAAATAAATTAGATTTTATTCGTCGTCGTCATTATCGAAATCTTTATCAGATTCTTCTTTGTCATCATCCCAATCATCCTCAGACATTTTTTAACCTCCATTTAAATATTCTTATGAACCTCTTTCTTTTTTAAATCTTCCCATGCCAAAAAGTAACTAAAAAAGACTATTTAAAAATACTTCAATTACTAAAAATTTATAAGTGAAAGTGTTTTATAGAAAATATGGAAAGAGTACTTGTTGCAGACATTATGACTAAAGACCCAATTGTATGTAAGGCAGATATCAATCTTTTGGACTGCGCAAGAAAAATGGTGAAAAAAAGAGTAGGAAGTTTAATTCTTGTTGACAAAAAAAAATTAGTCGGATTAATAACTCAAAAAGACATTTTGTGGGCACTTATAAAAAAGTCAAAAGCAGATCTTAAAGATATAAAAGCAATTGACATTTCCCCAAAAAAACTCGCAACAATAAAACCTTCTTCTACAATTAAAGAAGCACTTTCAAAAATGAAAAAACTGAAATTTGAAAGACTGCCTGTTGTCCAAGAAAACCAACTCATAGGAATGCTCACAATAAAAGATATTTTAAATTTTCACCCTGAACTTTACCCAGAACTTGACGAGTTCGCAAAAATAAGAGAAGAATCAAGAAAATTAAAGGGCTTAAAAAAGCTCAAACAAAAAACCGCAGTAGAAGGAATTTGCGAAGAATGCGGTGCTCAAGATTTTTTATACAGAATTAATGGTATGCTAATATGCGAATCCTGTAGAAATTCTATGTGATTTTGTAATCAATAAACCAAAAATCAGTTTATATATTTCAAAATTACTTCAAGAAGGTGTTTAATGCTAAAATTAATATATATAAATTAGATTTTTATATTAAAAATTCTATCTATTTTGACTTCCCTTTTTGGTTCTTTTTCTAAAAAAATATTAAACTAAACTAAATTGAAACCACTCTTTTCCTAAGATTTTTGCGAAGTTATAAAAACTCTTTTTTCTCCTTATTCCCATGCTATATTTAATTGGACTTGGATTGAATTATGATGGAATTTCTAAGTATGGATTAACTATTGTTAAAAGATGTAAGAAAATTTATTTAGAGAATTATACTGTTGATTTTCCATATTCTTTGCAACAATTAAAAGACGTGATTGGAAAAAAGATTATTCCTGTGGGTAGGGATCTTGTTGAAAACCTTAAAATTATTGATCAAGCAAAAAATTGTGATATTGCTCTTTTGGTTTATGGTTCGCCTTTGACAGCGACCACACATATAAGTTTAATTCAAGAAGCAAAAGCATCTAAAATAAAATATCAGGTTATTTACAATGCTTCTATTTTTGATGCTATCGGAGAAACAGGTTTACAATTATATAAATTCGGAAAAATTGTAAGCATACCTTCGTGGAAAAAAAACTATGAACCAGATAGTTTTATGGAAATTGTAAAACAAAATTTAGCTTCGCAAGCACATAGTTTAATTCTTATTGACATTGGATTAGAATTTCAAGATGCCTTAGGACAATTAGAAAAAGCTGCAAAAAAATATGATTTAAAATTAAAAAAATTAATTATCTGCCAAAGGTTAGGTGCAAAATATCACAAGGTTCTTTATCGGAATTTTGAAGACCTGAAAGAATTCACAGGAATTCAAAAACCATATTGCTTAATTATTCCAAGCAAATTGCATTTTGTTGAGAAAGAATTTTTAGAAGGATTGTGACCCTCAACATTTAAAAAAACATGTTTCTTAAGTTGAATTATGTATGATTTTAAAAAAATTGAAGAAGAGATACTGAATTTTTGGAATAAAAAGAAGATACTTGAAAAGCTTAGGAAAAGTTTGAAGGGTGAGAAGAAATTTTATTTTTTAGATGGCCCCCCCTATACTTCTGGAAAAATTCATATGGGAACTGCATGGAATCAAGTTTTAAAAGATCAGATCTTGAGATACAAAAGAATGCAGGGATTTGATGTGTGGGACAGAGGAGGTTATGATATGCATGGTCTTCCAACAGCACAAAAAATTCAAACAAAAAATAAACTTAAATATAAAAGTGATATTGAAAAATTTGGGGTTGATAAATTTGTAAAACAATGTAAAAACTTTGCTATTGAAATGATGGAACAAATGAACAAGGACTTTGATAGATTAGGTGTTAGTTTAGATCATAAAAATCCGTATATGCCTATTAAAAATGAATATATGGAAGGAGAATGGTGGCTAATTAAAAAAGCACATGAAAAAAATCGTTTATATCTTAGTAAAAAAGTTATGCCCTGGTGTCCAGAATGTGAAACAGCTCTTGCAAAACATGAACTTGAATATGAAAATATAAAAGATAAATCAATATTCGTAAAATTAAAAGTTGAGGGAAAAGAAAATGAATATTTGATTGTATGGACAACAACCCCTTGGACAATTGCTTATAATTTGGGTGTAATGGTAAATCCAGATTTAGAATATGTTAAAGCAAAAGTGGGAAATGAAACTTGGATTCTTGCAAAAGAACTTGCTGAACCAATAATTCAAAAATTCGCACATGAAAAGTTAAAAGTTCTTGAAACTATAAAAGGAAAAAAATTAGAAGGAATAAAATATGTTCATCCTTTTTATGAAGATTTAAAATCTGTTTATGATAAAATAAAAAAGAAATCTGAAAAAACATTCAATGTTGTTTTATCAAAAAAATATGTTAATTTAAGTGCAGGAACAGGTTTGGTTCATATGGCTCCTGGTTGCGGTCCTGAAGATTATGAAGTTGGAAGAGAAAATAAAATACCTGCTTTTAATAATATAGATGAAAAAGGAAATTATCCAGAAGAAATGGGAATTTTTGCAAACCTAAATGCTAAAAAAGACAATGAGAAATTTATTGAAGCTTTAGAAAAAAGAAATGCTTTGATTGCCACAAGCCTTATTGAACATGACTATGCTCATTGCTGGAGATGCCATAAACCAATTATATTTAGGGGAACACATCAATGGTTCTTTAAAATAGAAGATTTAATTCCAAAAATGATTAAGCAAAGTGAAGAAATAAAATATATCCCAAAAGAAATCAAAGAGAGGTACCAATTATGGTTGAAAAATCTTAAAGATAATTCTATTACACGACAAAGATATTGGGGGACGCCCCTTCCAATTTGGAAATGTGAATGTGGGAATTATATTGTAGTTGGTTCAATTAAAGAATTAAAAAAACTTGCAGGGAAAATTCCAGAAGACCTACATCGTCCTTGGATAGATGATGTCAAAATTAAATGTAAATGTGGTAAATTTCAAAAAAGAGTTCCTGACATAATTGATGTTTGGGTGGATGCAGGAACAGCTTGTTGGAATTGTCTTGATTATCCTTCTACAGATAAAAACTTTAAAAAATATTGGCCAGCTGATTTAATATTGGAAGCTACTGAGCAAACAAGACTTTGGTTTTATATGCTTCAACTTGTTTCAAATCTTGCTTTTGATGAAAACTGTTACAAGGCAATGTACACTCACGGAATGATTAGAGATTTCCAAGGAGTAAAAATGAGCAAAAGTATTGGGAATATTATTTCTCCTAATAAAGCCCTTGAAAAATATGGTGTCGATACTTTAAGATTATATGTTATAACTCATAAAGCAGGAGAAGATATGAATTTTTCCTGGGAAGAAATTAAATTAAAATATAGAGAATTAGATGTCTTAAATAATGTTGCAAATTATTTATTAAATTATGGTGGGGGTCTAAAAAAGAATCCTTCTAAACTCCAGATAGAAGACAAATGGATTTTATCCAGATTAAATTCAACAATAGAAAAAGCAACAGGGCTTTTAGATAATTATCAGTTAGATGTTGCTCCAAAATTAGTTGAAGAACTTTTCTTAGATTTAAGTAGAAGATATATTCAATTCACTCGGGGCAGAAAAGATGAAGTTTTTGAAATTATTTATGAAACTTTAATAAATATTCTTAAAATGATTTCTATTACAACGCCATTTATAGCAGAATCCATTTATCAAAAATTAAAAAAGAAATATAATTTTAAAGAAGATTCAATCCATTTGTGCCCATGGCCAAAATCAGATAAAAAGAAAATTGATAAAAGTTTAGAAAAGGAATTTGAAAATATCTTTTTGGTTTTGGAGGCTGGTTTAGCAGAAAGAGAAAAAATAAAAGTTGGCTTAAAATGGCCTCTTGCAAAAGCCACAATTACTTCTAACTTTTTTTTAAAAAAAGATTCTTTAAAAATAATTTCCAGACAACTGAATGTTAAAAAAATTGAAATGAAAAAAGCAGAAAAATTGCAAGTGAAATTGGATTCCAAATTAACACCAGAGCTCGAGGCTGAAGGTTATGCTCGGGAAGTTTCAAGAAAAATTCAAGCATTTAGAAAACACCTTGGACTTGTTCAAACAGATAAAGTTGAAACTTATGTAATTGTTGATGAAAAATTCAAAAAGATTTTAGAAATTCAAAAAGATTTTTTAAAAGAAAGAACAAATTCAAAAAAATTAGAGGTTATTACAACTAATGAGGAAAGATTTAAAAACAAAACAGACTTTAAAATTAAAGAAAAAGAGGGTAATATTGTGATTGTTATTCCAAATAGGGAGTAATAAGATTTACCATTTTAGGAAACAACAATATTTAAAAGTAGAAAAAACTAAATAAGAACAGAATACTAAATTTCAAAACTCTTATTTTTAAAG
>CAZTPM010000023.1:0-8788 GCA_964615065.1 Candidatus Woesearchaeota archaeon | reverse complement strand
GGGGTTTTAATTTTAACTAAGGGTTTAATTAAAGAAGATTTTGATATAATCAGAAAATTGTTTAAAAAATAATTTTTTTAAAATTAATCTTTTCCGTCGAAATTTTTTATGTTTTCAATTATGTATTCCTGCTGTTCTTCTGTCAATTCTGGAAATAGAGGGATGGATAAAACTTCTTCAGCCAACATATTTGATATAGGAAATTCTTGATGTACATATTCTTTTTTGTAAACCGATTGTTTATTTAGGGGGATTGGAAAATGAACCGCGTTGGCAATTCCTTTATTTTTTAAAAATTCCATAAATTCTTCTCTTTTGTTGTTCAAGACCCTTATAACATACACATAATAACTGTTTTTTACATTCTTTTTTGTTTTTAGAATTTTTATTTTTTTTAATTCTCTAAATGCTTCGGAATATTTTTCAGAAAGTTTTTTTCTTTTTTTAATCCAGTCATTAAGGTACTTCATTTTTATATTTAATATTTCTGCCTGAAGGGTATCCATTCTAAAATTAAATCCTTCTTTAATGTGTTCATATTTTATTTTTCGCCCATGGTCTGAATATAATTTCATATTGTTATATATTGCTTCATTATCTGTCACAATTCCTCCAGCATCTCCATATGCACCCAATATTTTTGCAGGAAAGAAAGAAAAACATCCTATTTTACCTATGGGGACTTTTTTGCCATTATATTCTGCTCCATGGGCTTGCGCACAATCTTCAATTATTTCAAGATGATATTTTTCAGCCAGTTCTTCTATTTTTTTCATTTCACATACATTTCCATATAAATGTACAGGAATTATTGCCTTAGTGTTTTTAGTAATTTTTTCTTCTATTTTATTGGAATTGATAAGGGCAGTTTCTTCTTCAACATCGACAAAAATAGGCTTTGCCCCAACCGATTTTATTGCTTCAGTAGTTGCTATAAAAGTGTTTGGTACAGTAATAACTTCATCCCCTTCTCCAATGCCTAAACATTTTAATGCAATAAAAAGTGCAGAAGTTCCCGAACTTACTGCAACACAATACTCCTTATTGCAGAACGATGCAAAACTTTTTTCAAATTCTTCTATAGGTTTTCCGCCTATAAAATTAGTGGTTTCTAAAATATTTTCAATAGCAGAATCTATGTCTTCTTTTATAGACAAATATTGAACTTTTAAATCAACCAAGGGGATTTTCATGTAAATCCTCCGTTTTTTTAATGAATTTTGCAGGATTTCCTGCCCAGACTTCTCCATCAGGAATATCTTTAATTACAACTGAACCAGCACCAACGACGGATTCTTTACCAATAGTAACTGGAAATAAAGTTGCATGACTTCCTATAATTGCACCCTTTTTAATTAATGTTCTTTTCCAGTGACTATCCGAACCAGTTCTTTTTTTTGATGGAGGAAATAAATCATTGATAGTCATAACTCCGTGTCCAATAAAAACATTGTCCTCAATTGTAACTAAAGAACAAATTAATGAATGTGATGAAATTGTTACATCATCTCCAACAGTGACTTTGTTTTGAATTTCAACATAAGAACCAATATTACAATTTTTTCCAATATCACATCCATACAAATTTGTAAAATTCCAGATTTTAGTACCTTCCCCAATTTTACAATTCTCTATTAATGAATTTGGAGTTTTCATCTTAAATATTTTTTTTCTTCTTGCTCAATGGAGGCTGATCATTTAATTTAAATTCATGCATTTTTCCAACTAGGGGCAATTCTATTGGCTTGTTTTCGAGTGCTGAGAGGTATGCTGCCTGCATTACTTCTATGGCTTCTCTTCCTTGCTCACTATTTGTCGCAATTTTTCCTTCATCCAATAGAACACTTATAACATTTTCAATAACTTTATCATGATTTGACATAGAGCCTTTATATGTTCCATAATCATTTGCAGGGTTTCCAGATTCAATCTCTGGCTTTTCTAATCCTTTAACATCCCAAAATTCTAAAGTGTTAATATATTCCCCTCCAACTTTTATGCTTCCTTTATCTCCCAAAACGGTCATTGATCCTTCCATATTTTTATTATATGTGCAAGTTGTATATTGCAATGTGCCAATGCATCCATTTTCAAAAACAAGAGTAATAAAACCAGTATCTTCCGTTTCAATATAAGGGTGGCACATATTACTCATCTCAGCGAATACTCTTTTAACTTTTCCGCCAATCCAAATCATTAAATCTAAAAAATGCGAGCATTGGGTCATTAAAGCACCCCCATCTAATTTCATAGTTCCTTTCCAATCCGATTCATCATAATAATCTTTTCTTCTATTCCAAAAAACATTGCAATTGATTAAACTCACTTTCCCAAGTTTTTTATTATAAACACAATCTTTTAGGACTTTTATTGGTGGATTATATCTGTTTTGTTTTACCAAGAAAAATTTTTTTCCGCTTTCTTTTTCTGCTTCCACAACTCTCTCAGCATCAATTAAATTAAGAGTCATTGGCTTTTCACAAAGAACATTCTTTCTGTTTCTTAAAGCCATAATCGACATTTCTGCGTGCAATCCGCTAGGAGTGCAAATATTTATCACATCTACATCTTCTTTAAGTAAATCTTCAAAATTATAAACTGTTTTTGTATTATATTTCTCTGCCAAACTATCCGCTTTTTCTTTAATCAAATCACAAACAACGCAAAGTTTAGCCCTTGCGTTCTCAAAAACATGTTTAGCATGTCTTGTCCCTATTCTTCCACATCCCACAATTGCAAATTTTAATTGATTTTCAATCATTTTATTATGAAAAAATGAGCCTATTTAAACATTTTTTTAATCAAATCTCTAGTTTTGCAATACATAAGGTAAATTTTAAACAATTTTAAAGATATGAAAACAAATAAAAATAGATAAAAATTAAATAGAACATGGAAAGTCCAAAAGTATCTGTTGTAATACCTGTTTATAACACAGAGAGATTTCTTGATGAGAGCATATCTTCAGTTTTGAATCAAACCTTAGATGATTTTGAGCTGATAATTATCAATGACTGCTCCACAGATGATTCCTTGAATATAATCAAGAAATATATGAAAAAAGACAAGCGAATAAAATTTATAGGCAACAAAAAGAATTTGGGTGTTGCAAAAGCCATGAATGAAGGCTTAAAAGCCGCAAAAGGGAAATATATTGCTATTCTTGGTTCAGATGATATCTTTCTTCCCAATAAACTTCTTATACAGTATAATTACCTTGAAAAAAATCCACATATCTTTTTGGTTGGAAGTTCTGCAATTTACATAAACGAAAAAGGCAAAGAGATAAGGAGATTTAGAAAGTATGATGATTATAAGATGCTCGCATGGAGGTTGACAAAAAGCTGTAGTTTTATTCATTCATCTATTCTAGTAAGAAACACTCATGAATTTTGGTATAACGAAGAGTTCAAATCTGCAGTAGATTACAATTATTATCTTGATTTGCTGAAAGCAAGAAAAAATTTGACAAACATACCCCCTTTTTTAGTTAAGTACAGAGTTCATTCTTCTTCAATAAGTGGCTCAAAACAAAAGGAACAAGAATTTTTTAGAGACAAAGCAAGAGAAATGCACAATGATTTGAGAAAAAAAACAAAACTTTCAGATAAATTAATCTTTTCTGTAAAATTGCTTCTTTTTCATTTAAAGACCTTTAATGAAAAAAGAATTAAAAATTAGTTTTTCTTTTTGGCTTCCAGTATGAAAAACCAATGGTAAAGCTTTTCTGGAACAGGATAAACTTTTTTTATAACAAAAAACTCTGACATTGCTTTCTTTATTTTTTTTAACGGATAACCTTTCCATCCTATTTCCCAATAATGGGCGTACCCTTCTTTCCATTTGTGGTGGAACGGAAAAGGAATTCTCATCGTCAAGATTATTTTTCTAATTAATGGAATTTTGATATGCAGAAGAAACTGCAAAGCATGATGGGGTAAAGAAATTACAACATTTTTCTTTGTTACTTTATGTATTTCCATCAAAGATTTCCTAAAAGAACTAAAAGGTAAGTGTTCTAAAACCTCTGCACATAATATCGTGTCAAAAGAATTTTCTTTAAAGTATTCTGCCAAATGATCTACTTCCCCCACCACTGTAGGATTTAGTCTTTTATCTATATCAAAAGTTTTTACATTAATCCCTTTAGTTTTCAAGTAATTACTAACAAGTCCATTTCCTATGCCTATCTCTAAGAAATCTTTGGGCTTTGTTTTTAATACTTCATTAATTTGATGCCAGTAACTTATGAAATTAGCTTTGGGGATCTCATAATCAGAATCAGGATAAAATTCTGCATTAGATTGCCTGTTTTCCATACGGCTGCCAGGCGGAATAACCTTTTAAATATTTGTTTTGGACAAAACAAAAATCACGAAAATCTTTAAAAAATATCTTTTTATTTTATAATAATGGATTCAATAAAAGCTTTCAATGGGGATAAATATTTAGGGGAAGAATTTTTAAAACTCATAAAGAAATTCAAAATAAAAAATATTATAGAAACCGGAACATATAGAGGAGATACTACAAGGGCTTTTTCAGGAATGGCCGACAAAGTTTATACTATAGAATCAAACAGAAGCTTTTATTTTGGCTCAAAAAAGATTTTAAAGAATTATTCTAATGTAAGGACTTTCTTTGGGAGTTCGCCAGAGGTACTTAAAAAAATCCTTCCAAATATAAAAGAGAATACCTTGTTTTTTCTTGATGCACATTGGGGTCATTACTGGCCTATACTTGACGAACTTAAAGAAATTTCCAAAATTGATTCTCTAAAGAATAGTGTAATTGTTATTCATGATTTTTATGTTCCGGAAGTGGATTTTGGATATGATTCTTATTACCATTCAGATTCAAAGTTTGAATTATTCTTAAAGAAGTTTATAGGTTTTTTTGGAAGAAAACTTAATATGAATCTTGTCGAAAAACAAAAACTTGATTATGATTTTATAAAAGAGAAGCTTAAAAAGATAAATCCCGAATTTAAGCATTATTATAACTCTAGAGCCGAAGGTGCCAAAAGAGGAGTGATCTTTATTCACCCTTAATAAAATGACAAAAAAAATAAAAAAACCATAAAAATAAATTTTATGAATTTTTGGGAAGGATTTGACCCCCAAAATAATTTTTTTACCAATCTATTAAGAAAGAATTACAATGTTTTGATTGATGACAATCCAAATTACCTCTTTTATTCTGTTTATTCAAAATCATCTAAAAACATCCCAAATCTTTCAAAAAAAGGTGACTTTGTAAGAGAAATCTCTCCAGAAGTATATATTATATTAAGAAAGATTTATTCCAAAATTATGGATGTTTTTTATAAAGAATCAGAAATCAAGCATCCAAAAGGAAATTTTATTAAAATATTTTATGGAGCAGAAAAAGTAAAACCAGACATGAGCAAATGCGATTTTGCATTCTCGATTTTTTTTGAAGAAGAAATAAATCACCCTCATTACATGAGAATACCTACCCATGTGTTAGTGGATTTTTTATTTGGTGAGAAAGAAACATTGCCTTTAAAAAGAAAAATTGATTTTAATAAAATAAAGAGAGAAAAAGTAAAATTCTGTAATTTTATTTATTCTCAGGATGTTTCTTTTAGGAATAAATTCTTTAAGCAGCTTAGTAAATATAAAAGGGTGGATTCTCCTGGAAGGTGCATGAATAATATGCCTCCTATAGGGAGTTATGAAAATGCAAAAAAATCAAGAATTTCACTAAATTGGACTAAGGAAAAATTAAATTTCATAAAAGATTATAAATTTACTATTGCTTTTGAGAATGAAATTGTGGACGGATACACTACTGAAAAATTAGTACATCCTCTTCTAGTAAACAGTATTCCCATATACTTTGGGAATAAAAAAGTTGGAAGAGATTTTAATAAGAAATCCTTTATCAATTGCCATGATTTTAGAAAGAGGAGGGATTTTATAAATTACATAATTAAAGTAGATAATGATGAAGAATTATATAAGCAGTATTTGAAACAGCCAATTTTTAAAAACAAGGAACAATATTTTTTTAATAGTAAGGAAAGGATAATAAAAAGATTAAATGAAATTATAGAATCAAAAAAATGAAAAAAGGAGGAAAAATCATACTTCTCTTTACTTCATTAAAATCTTAGCATCTTTTTACCCAAATAATCCAAAGAGGAGTCTTTTATCTTTTTCAAAGATTCTTTAACAATTTTATTCCTCATCTTTTCATTGTCTTGAATATTCCTTATTCCCTTGGTATCAACTTCATCAAATTCTCTATGATTAAACTATCTTTTTTATTGTAAATTTCTTATTCACCATTTTTTTTGGACCAAATTTCAATCTGGTCTCCTGTTTTTAATAAATTCACAATCCATGTTAAGGGCAAGAATACCATTTCAAGGATTTTTTCTATTTTTTTACTCTTAAAACCAAGCACATACCTAAGGGAGACTGTAAACTGGCTTGGACGTGAATTGTATCTTATTTTTTTTATTTTAAATCCTACTTCTTCAAGCAGAAAAACCAAATTTTTGTCAGAATAATTTATTATATGTCGTGGGACATCCAGTTGATACCAATTTTTTCTGAAAATTTTGTGTGCTAAACTCCTTGAATTTGGAACCGCAACGAGGAATAGACCTTCTTTTTTTAGAACTCTTTTTATTTCTTTTAATTCTTCCTTAGGGTCTGAAAGATGTTCCAGAACTTGGTTTATGTAATTATGTCAAAAGATTCTGAAGGATATTTTGCCCTTTTTAGAAATGTCTTTGTTATTCTTATCCCATTTTTTTTGGCGGATTCTTCATCAAATTCTCCTAGTTTAATACCATAACCTTCTATTCCCAATTTTTCCTTTTCCTGAATCATCTACAAAAAACACTCTGTAATTTTTATAATCTGTTTTATTCTTTAAAGAAGAAAGGCATTTTCTAAGAAGAACATCTTGATTATAAGTACAAATTATTATCGCTACTTTTGGAGATTTCATTTTTAATTTATTAAAGTATCTAAATATTTTCCCCCCCATTTTTCAAAAGAAAGGTTTTTTACTGTTTTCATAGAATTTTTAAGAATCTTGTCTTTTAGTCTTTTAGTCTTCAAAATCTGAGTAATTCTCTTTGCTTCTTTTTTATATTCTTCTTCAACAATTAATCCATTTTTAGAATCTTGGATTATCTCTTGTTCTGCACTTTTTGCGCAAACAACTAAACATCCTGAAGCCATCGCTTCGGAAACCACAAGTGTTGGTGCTCCCCCTTCATATCTTGACATGCAAAAGAAAATATCTGAATTATTATAATATAAAGGCATTTTTTCTCGAGGAATGTTGTCTAAGAGAGTAATAAAGGGCTCTTTAAGAAGATGTTTTACTTTATTATAATCTGGGCCAATTAAAATTAATTTATAATTTTTATTTAAATTATATAATTCTTTTGATAATCTAATTGTTTTATCTAAACCTTTTGTCCAAAATCCTCCTCTTCCAACATATAACCCCCGAATTTTGTTTTTATTTAATCTTAATTCTTTTTTATTTTTAGGTTTGAAATCTTTTAAATCAACCCCGCTTCTTATTACAATTATGTTTTTTTTCTTTCCATATAATTTTTCAATTTGTCTCTTAACTTTTTCAGAAACGCAAATAAATTTATCTGTTTCTTTATGTGGTTTTTCTTGGAGCCAACTAAAAAGTAATAAGGGAGAAAAAAGGAGCTTTTCAATAAAATTAAATCTTTTAAAATGATTTTTATTAAAATAATAGGCAGTTCCGTGAAAAGTTTGAATTATCTTTTGGTCTTTTTTCTTTTTATAAAAAAGACCCCCTATTCCAACAGTTGAATTAATTATATCAAAATTGTTTTTTTTAAAAAACCTCGCAAGAGAAAAGTTTTCCCATACCCATGTAAATGATTTTAGTTTATTTGTTTTTATTTCAAAATATTCAACCCCCCCCTTAAAATATCTTTTATTCTCACTCCCAAAATATACCCAAGAGATTTTTATATTATTCTTATTATTTTTAATGTATTTTATTAAATTTTTATGATACAAAGAATAACCTCCGAGATATTCTGGAGAACAATTAACAGTTACAAAACAAATCTTTAATTTTTTCATTTTATGACAATTAATTCAAATTTTATTTCTGCTGCAGGAAAAATCCACGAGAAAAATCTGCAGTATGCTTTTTGATTAAGATTTAAAAGAGGATTTATCAGGAAATTTATTTTTTTTAAAGGACCTATAGAGAAATTTAGTTTTCTTTTTCTTATTCTAAACATATTTCCTTTAGATTTTACTTCATGTGAAAGTTCTTTGCTAGAAAAGTAATCAAAAGTAAAAGGGCTGAAAAACCTAACATGGGCTGGGTCGCTGTAATAACTCGGATAAGAATAAAAGGGAACTTTAAATTTCAATATTGCATTCTTTCGGCATATTCTGTGAATCTCATGCATAAGGGGGATAAAATTTTGTATCTGCCCCAATACGTGGTCTGCAACAATTTCCCTAACAGAATTATCTTTAAAAGGTAATTTTTTCTCTAAATCAACAACTTTATCTGGATTTACTTCTTTTGAGATATCACAATTAATATATCCTGCAATTTTTTTCCTTCCGCAACCTATATTTAATTTCATAGTAAATTCACGAAGTATCTTCTTAAAAATTTATCTTTTTTGGAGATAAAACGAATTGGAGGATAATATCAAAATTTAATAATTTAAATTAATCAAAAATATTATAAAAATCCACTATTTTATCACAAATATAATCCACATCATCTTTTGTTA
>CAZTPM010000022.1:0-8916 GCA_964615065.1 Candidatus Woesearchaeota archaeon | reverse complement strand
CTTTTTTTTCAAAGAACTTTGCGTCTGATAAATAATTTTCAACCATTTCAAAAATTTCTTTTGCATATTTTTCTTTTCCCCTGATAATTTTCTTTTTTGCTTTTACTAAGGCAGTTGAAGTTAATTTAAAATATTTTTCAAGTTTTTGTTTTGAAATTGTGTTTTCCATGTTTGGTTTAGGCAATGGGAACTTTTAAATATAATGTTGGATTTGTATTTTTGAAAAGAGATGAAAAAAATACTTTCGATTTTGGTTATTGCAATTTTTGTTATAGCAAGTGCTGGAGTTTTTGCTGGAAACAATAAAGAAAATGGTGTGGGAAACAAATTCATTGCAAATTTAAATGAACATTATGTTCAAAATTTTGTTAATCAAAGTGGAATTTCTTCAGAAGACATCACGAATATAGAAACTGTTGATTTTAATAATTTTCCTTCTGGAATAAATATTCAAGAAATGAATAGCCAGAATCTTGCAATATATCAAATTAATTATACTGATTCCAATAATGAAATGAAAAGTATTTTTGTTCTTTCATATTCTTCTTCAAAATTAAATCCTCCAGAAGAAGTTATTGTTGAAACCAATGATAAACAATTTTTGAACTTTGGTTATGAAGGAATAAAAAACAATTCTGTGTTTTTGAAAACATCAACTGGCGTGCAAACCGGTTCTAAAAAAGGTTATGTTATGGTAAGGTCGGGAAGTATAACCGGAATTTCAACTAATTTGGAAGTTTTAAATAATGCTTCAGAAAATATAGGAATAACAATTTACAAGAATGGAAATGAAATAGGATTTAGAAATGAAATTAATACAGATTTTGTTGGTTCTAAAAAAGATTATGATGTGCAATCAATAGGAAATTTAGAATTTGAAGCAGGAGATTTAATTTCTGTTTATTTAATTACCGACGCTAAAAGTGGCGTTGTTTGGAAAGATGTGATAACTTTAGTTGAAATTACCACTACTGATTAATATAGTTTGGATTCACACAAAGTTTTTAAACCAGCTTTTTCTTAAGTAGTTCATGAAAGATAATAAAACTAGAGTGATTATGTGGGTTTTGATTGTAGTCATTCTTTTACTTGTGGCTGTGATGGTTTATGCATTTGTTATTAGACCTGCATTTACAGGGTATGTTTCTAATCAACAAATGGTTGGTTACCAGTATGGGCAAGTAGACCTTTTGAATAGTATGTTGTCTCAAATACAACAAACTGGACTTGTTCAGATACCTTCTGGAGCAAATCAAAGTGTTATTTTAAGACCACTTACTCAACAAGAGTTGGCTCAGTTACAACAACAAATTCAACAACAAGCTCAATAAAACTTTTGAATTCTTTTTTATTTTTTATTTATAACATTTATAAACCTTAATTTCTTAATTTTGTTATGCAAAGTAAAAGAGGTTTATCAGAAGTTATAACAACTTTAATAATTATTTTATTAGTAATAGCAGCAATTGGAATTATTTGGGCTGTTGTTAATCCTTTTATTCGTGAAAGTTCAGAAGAAATTTCTTTAGCAAAATTCACACTTGATTTAGGGATAAAAAATGCATATTTAGATGGGGACAATGTTATTGTTAGGGTTCAAAGAGGTCAAGGCGAGGGGGATTTAGTTGGATTAAAATTTGTAATTAGTGATGGTTTAAATTCAATTGTTGTTGAAAAAAGTTCTACATTGGTTCAACAAGAAATGGAAACATATACTTTAGATGGAATAGAATGGTTGGATATGGTGCCTTCAGATGTTACAGAAGTTTCTGTTGCACCTGTTTATGCTACAACATCTGGAACAGCTGTTACAGGTGAGATTGCAGATACTTATATTATAGGAAGTGGGAGTGTTGGTGATGGTTCCCCTTTGGGGGGATGTACTCCTAATTGTGCAGGTAAATTTTGTGGGGATGATAATGGATGTAGTGGTACTTGTACATCTTGTCTTTCTGGAACTTGTGTATCTGGAGTTTGTGAAGGTTGTACTCCTGGAACTTGTGCTTCTTTAGGATATGAATGTGGAACAGGATTTAATAATGGTTGTGGGGGGGTAATAGATTGTTCAATCCCTGGATGTGGAGAACTTACAGATACTTGTATAAATGGTATTTGTGTTCCTGAAGCGTGCGTTCCAGCAAATGGTAGTTTAATTTGTGCAGAAGTAGAATGTGGGATGGTTACAAATGAATTATCTTGTGGAATCCCTTTTGATTGTAGTGCTGCTGGAATTGATTGTTCTGCTGGTGAGGAATGTGTTGAACATGTTTGTGAAGAAATTACTTATCTTGATTCCGGGACAATTGATAATGTTTGGCCTCCTGGTTCTGGAATTTATTTTGATGATGATGCACTCCCAGAACAAGATGGATTATACTATGGTGCTGCAGCTTATTTTCCAGACAGGGCTCCTACAGATTGTTATCTAATTGTAGGGTATAGTTATGATTCAGATGTATATGCCAATGCTATTGTTGAAATTAACTTACTTGAACCCTTGCCTATAGCTGCAGACGATGCGTATCAAATTTGGGATAGTATGTTAGATTGTTCTAGTTCTTTAACTCCTTAACCCTATCAAAAAACTTTAAATACATTCTTTCTTTAATTTATTAGTTACTTACATTTAAAAAATGGTGTATAAAAAATATATTAAGAGGAATGGTCGACTTTATGGTCCGTACATTTATCATAGTAAACGGGTTGATGGAAAAGTTGTTTCAGAATATCGAGGGACAAGAGATTTTTCAGAATATAAAAAATTTGTTTGGATTTTTTTAGGCATTATTTTATTGTTAGGGTTGGTTTATGGTTTTTCAACTTTTAATAAAGGTATTTCTGGTATGGCTGTTTTTGATATTGATGCAAAATATTTTGAAGGAGAATCTTTAGACGGGCTTTTAGCATTTTCTTTACAAGAAGGAGAACTTTTGCCTGCTTCGACAAAAGTTGTTTTTGAAAATTTTGGTCAGGTTTATAGATTTGATTTAAGCGAAATTGTTTCAGATGATTTGGTAAAAGGAGATTATTATGTAAAAGGGAAATCATTTCAAGAAGAAGGTTGGGGTTATGGTGTTGAGGGTGTGAAAAATATTTATCCTGAAGTTAGTTTTACTTTAGATGTTTATTCCACACAAACAGGACCTATTTCTCAAGAAGTTTTTGGTGATGCACTTGAAGAAAATTTAAGCGAAATTCAAGTTGAAGAAGAAACTGAACCAAATGAAAATGAAGAAGTTGTTGTTGAAGAATCTGAAGAAGAAGTTGCTGTTGAATCAAAACAAGAACAAAATGTTTCTGGAATAATTGTTACTAATGAAACAAATGAAATAATTAATAAAACTTTTAATGAATCTCAAGAAAATTTTACTGAACCAGAAGAAATTGTGAAAAATGTAAACCAAGAAAATATTACAGAGAATATTTCTAATGAAGTTGTTAATAAAATAAATGAAGCAATTAATGGTTTTAATGAATCTCAAGAAAATCTTACTCAATCAGAGTCTACCACAAATACAAGTGGAGTTATTGGAACTATTCTTAATAGTGCTTCAAATTTCTTTTTGAGTTTAACTCCAACAGGAAAAGTTATTGACGAGGAAATTGTTGAAATTAAAAGAGTTCAGGGAATTGTTTCAGGAGATAAATCTTTTGAATATAGTTTAGAGCAGGGTCAGAGTGTAAGGATTTTGCCTGGAAGTGTTAAGATTGATTCTGAAAAAATTTCAGATAATAATATAAAATTAAAAGTAGAAGGAAATAAAGTTATTGTGACAACAGATTATGCAAAAGTTGAAAGGGGCTTTGGTTCTGAATATGTTGGAGGAGATTCAAAACAAATTTATATTAATTTAACTGCACTTGGTTTGGTTTTTGAGCCAGGAGAATTAAAAACAAGTTTAGTTTATAAAGATGAAGAAATTTTTTTAATGAGGGTTTATTTATCAGAGGGCTCTGTTGTTTTTGGTGGCAAATTTATTGAAGAAGTTCCTGAAACAGAAATTTTTGTCGAAGGTGTTTTAACTGATTCAGAAAGAGACATTCTTATTAATGAATTTGGAAATGCTCCTGTGAGTGCAACAAAAATGGAAGTTTTTAATGACAGGTTGATTGTTAGATTTGAACTTAGAGATAATTGGATAGAATATTCATATGATTATGCAGGCGAAGTAACTCCAGAGCTTGAAGTTGAGATTGAGGCAGATAGAATAACTTGGCTAAAAGATATTGCAAGAAAACTTTCAAATGAGCAAGGGGTTCTTATGTAAGTTTTTTGGGAGGTTGAGATTAAATTAAATTTGCAGTTCGTTATGCTCACTTAATGATAAATTAAGATTGGGGTAAAAGCATAGGTTGTGGAATTGTTGGTGACGGGGAATTATATCTAATTATTTTACTTTTCATAAATATTTTTTCTATGTCCAACTTTTAAGATATGCAGAATTTTTATTTCTTCTTGAACATCAATTATAATTCTATAATCTCCAACTCTTAATTTAAAACCTTTAATTTGAACAATTGGTTTTAGAAACCGAAAAGGATTTTCTTTACACTCTTGCAATTTATCCCAAATTCTTTTCTTTATTTGTGCATCAAGTTTATTTAAATTTTGTAGGGCTTTCTTTTCAAAAATAAGTTTATACATTTTATAAACCAAGGATTTTTTTTGCTTCTTCTTCTGTATAGAATTCTTTGTTTTTAATTTTTTCTCTTGCTTGTTTTATTTCTTGAATAGTTTTCTGGCTTAATTTTGGTTCTTTTTCACACATTTTTGCAACAAACAAAAGTTTTCTGATTAATTCATTGTAACTCTCATTTTTATATTGCCTAAATCCATCAAGTTCAGATTTTGTTTGAAGATTTAATCTTATTGTGGTTTCCATATACCATTGTATACAAATGTAGATTATTTAAATGTTTTGTTTTTAGAATCATTTGCAGTTCGCTATGCTCACTGAATTGGTAATTTGATATTGTGGTGAAATCATCTTTTGGGATTCTTTATTTGGTTGAGTAAAGAATTATTTCTTCATTTTTTCCTTCACTTTCTCGGCATGAATTTTGGGTCATACATCATTTTGTTTATTATGAAACGAGAACTTATAACTTCTGAAATAATTGCAGAAATTATTAATCTTCCTGCGGCTACTTTGAAAATCCCTGGTGAAGCAGGGATTTTTGAAACTTGTGAAAAATTTTGAATTATTAAATCTATTTCAGATTTGTTCAAAATAATGCTTGTTGGTTTTGTTCCCATGTTTCCTCTGACAATTATATTTTGGTCAGGACCTGAACAATGAATTTCTCTGACTAACGGGTCTTTTACTAAGGGATTTAATTTTCCTAAATTAATTTCTCTATTTGTTGAAGTTGGTTTAAGATATGCAAGGTTTTGTGGAAGTTTTATACTTGGAATTCTTAAAACTCTTTTTTTTATAGAAAAGAAGGGCTTTTTTCTAAGCACAACAATTGGTGCTTTTCTTTGAAAAGGAGAAGCAAACTCTTTTAATTTTTGTCCTTGAATTTCTTTTTGAATTATTGGAAGAAACTTTTGTTTTGTTATTTCTTTTTTTATACTCTCTTTTAGTTCTTTTTCTTTTTGCTCTTGTTCAAGAACATTTTTTAATTTGAATAAATCTCCAGGACCATAATTCCGAATTAGTTCTTTTGTAAATTCTAAAAGAAAATCTTTTCTAAACTCTTGTTGGGTTTTGCTGAGCATTTTTTTGGGGTGTTCTAAGACCATCTATATTTGGAATTTGAGATGAAATTGATTTTTGATAGCCACTTGCATCTGTTATTTCTTGGGAAGTTTGTTTAGGTGATGGTTGTATTGGATTTTGTTGTCTTGCTTGATGGAAGGATTTTGGCATTGGTTTTGTAATTTGTGGGGTTGGTGGAAAGGATTTAATAGGAAGTTCTCCATATTCTTTTTCATGCATTAAGGTCAATCCTTTTGCAATTATTTTATTTTGATCTAAGAGGGTATCTATTTTTTTTATAATTTTTTCTTCATCTTTTTTACTTTGATTAGATTCAAAATCTTTTTTTGCTAAAGTTTTTGCAGAAATTTCAAAAAGTTCCAAAAGTTTTGAAATTTGTAATGTCAAATTTTCAAATTTAATAGAAAGATGTGTCATGACTTTTTGTAATGAAACAAAATTTTGAATTAGAATTTTTTCAATAGCCTTTTCATTATCTAGGATTTTCAATGGTTTTTCAACATGTTTTTTATAAGTTGGTTTAGAAATTATTTTTTTCTTTTTTACAGAATTCTTTTTTTTAGTTGTTTTCTTTTTTACCATGATTTAATCAAGGTTTTTTTCTTTATAAATTTTTAGAAAATATCTAATTTTTCTTCTTCCTTATTTTTTTGAATTTCTTCAGATTCTAAATATTCTTGCTTCTCTTTTTCAATTTCTTCAATGGTTTTTTCAATATTTTGTGATGGAAGAAATTCTTCTTCAGAATTTTTATTTTTTTCAATAATTTCTGATAATTCGTCTAAATTATCCTTTGGGTTTTCTTCAATATCTTTTTGGGGTTCAATTGTTGTTTTCCCTTCTTCAGATTTTAAATATTCTTGCTTCTCTTTTTCAATTGTTTTAATATCTTCTGAAATTTGTTCTTCTGTCGCGACATTTGCCCTGTTTTGTGACGAGGATTGATTTGCATTTATTAATGATTCTGTTTCTGAATTGTTGTGGGTTTGAGTAATTGGCTGGGATTGCTCGCTACCTTGAGAATTATTTTGGACATCTTTTTTTTCAGGTTGATATTGGCGTGGTTCTTTGTCTGTTCCTTTTACAAGGTTTGTTTCAATTTCTTCAATATAATCTGAGATTTCTTTTGCCATGTCTGCATTTGTTGTTATGCTGTCGATTCCTTGTTCAACTAAATATTTTACCATTTCTTTTTTACTTCCTGCTTGACCGCAGATGCTTGTTTCAACTTTATATCTTTTGCAAACACGGATTACATATGAAATCTGGTAAAGTATTGCTGGATTTAATTCATTGTAAAGATACTGAACCGCGGGGTTTCCCCTGTCAACAGCTAAAAGATATTGTGTTAAGTCATTTGTTCCAAAAGAAATGAAATCTATTTTTTCTTCGCAAATGTCTTTTATTATTTGGACAGCTGCAGGAGTTTCAACCATTACCCCTATTCTTGCTTTGTCGAATTTAATCTGTTGTAAATATTTTTTAATTTCTTTAACTTCTTCAACAGAAATTACTTGTGGGAACAACAAACCTATTTTTTTGTTTTGTCCTGCAACTCTCTTCAAAGCATTTAATTCTGCTAAAAATATTTTTGGGTTTTTTAAACTATATCTAATTCCGTGCATTCCTAACATTGGATTTGCTTCTTTGATTTTTGGTGCGCCTTCAAGGTTTTGAAATTCATCGCTTCGGATATCAGAAGTCCGAACCCAAAGTTCATCAAAGTATTTTGCAATTTCAGAAACTCCTTTGAAAATTATTTCTTCATAATTTTTTTCTTTGTTTTGTTCTAAAAAATAATTTGGATGTTTTCCTGATTCAGCAATAATTCCTTCAATTCGTGTTAAGCCAACTTTATTCAACTTTGTTTTTGCTGCGCGCTCTGCAAAACTTGGTAAGTCAACAATAACTTTTACTTTTACTTTTGTCTCAGCTGTTACCGGCAAAATTGCTTTTTTTTGGGATTCTGCAACTTTTCCTTTGTAAACTTTTCCTGATGAACCATCAATAGTTATTATTTCTCCTTCTTTGAGTTTTGTTGTCGCGATTTGTGTCCCTACAATACAGGGAATTCCCATTTCACGTGAGACAATCGCCGCATGCGCAGTCATTCCACCTTCATCTGTTACAATTCCTGCTGATTTTTGCATTATTACAACCATGTCTGGATTTGTCATTTTTGTAACAAGAATATCGCCTTGTTGCACTTTTTGTAAATCTTCTAACCTGTTTATTATTTTTATTTTTCCAAATGCAATTCCTGGTGAAGCAGGTTGGCCTTGCAAAATAACTTCGCCTTTTATTTCACCTTTTATTTCATTAGAATCTAATCTTTTTGTTATTGTTGTGATTGGACGAGTTTGAACAATTTGAATATCTTCTCCTTCAATTGCAAATTCAATGTCTTGTGGTTTTTGATAATGTTCTTCAAGTTTTAAGGCAATTTCTGATAATTTTTTTATTTCATATTCTGTAAGAACCTGGGCTTTTGATTTTTCAGGTGAAAGTTTTACTTCTGTTTTTGCACCGTTTGAACTTCTTTTTATTGCAAGTTTTTTGTTTGCTATTGTTTTGCTTAAAATTTTTAGATTTTGGGAAACTATATAATTATCTGGAGTGATTTGTCCTGAAACAATTCCTTCGCCTAAACCCCAAACAGCTTCTATTAAAACTTCTTCTTTTTTGTAAGAAGGGTCTTTTGAAAATATGACACCTGATTTGTCAGAGTCAACCATTTTTTGAACAACCACTGCTAAGCTTGCTTGCACGTCTTTAAATCCTTGTTTGTTTCTGTAATATACTGCACGCGATGTGAAAAGGGATGCAAAGCATTTTTTTATGTGTTCTAAAAGTTCTTTGTTTCCTTTTATGTTTACGAATGAATCTTGCTGGCCTGCAAAACTTGCTTCTTCTAAATCCTCTGTTGTTGCAGAACTTCGGACTGCCACGAAAACAGGTTCTGTTGAGTTTTTTAAAATATCTAAAGCACTTCCCTGTGCCTTGTCTAATTCGCGCGTATCTAAAGCTTCATATGACTCTAAAATTTCTTCTTGCATTTCTTTTGGAATTTCTGCATTTAAGATTAGTTCTCTTATTTTTTTTGCTGTTTCATCTAATTGTTTTGTATCTTCATATTTGATTGTTTCTAAAAGTGATTTTATTTTTTTGTCTAAATTATTTTTTTTAATAAAAT